>JAGWHJ010000039.1 GCA_028866835.1 Microcaldota archaeon
ACTCCATCCGACGACAAGACCCCGGGCATCTAAACCTAAAAAGAAGGGAAGAGCTAAAGCAACTGAAGCAGCAACATACTATGGTGGGAATATGCCAAGGTTTGAATGCGCGGTTTGCGGCACCTCGTTCTCCAGCGGGGACGAACTGGCCAACCACATAAAGTCTGCTCACGGAAGCGCGACCACGGCGCCGACTTTCGAGTGCAGCATATGCAACCAGATGTTCAACGACGAGGCGAGCCTGGTCTCGCACATGAGCGGTGCGCACCCTAAAAGTTAGGCCGCGGGCCTTCGAACAAAATTGCCATGCTCCAAACATCGATATCCTCTTGGGTAGTTATATAAATCCTGTTTTGCAATGTTTAGGGTGATCACATGCCACAATACGCAGTAATACAGTCGCACGAGGCAGGTATCTGCCCCATGACAAACAAGGCGGTAAGAGAGTTTCTGATGTCCAAGATGCCAGACCAGGAAGGCCTAAAGCAAAAGCTTGGGGTCAAGGTGCTTTTGGAAATACACCTAGACCCGGACCACAAGGCGTTCATGCTGTTCGAGGCAAAAACAGCCGAGGCGGTAAGGGACTACCTTGTGCAGGCAGGATATACGCATTACCTGAGGACAGAGTTCCATATGGTTACGCCAATCGCAGAGCTCCTGGCACAGGCTAAGGACATGCCGACAATCTATTAGGCCGGCTTAATTTATGCAGCCTGACTCGGCAATCATTCGTGCCGAGCAGGCATTTTATACCTTACGTGGGTAAGAATACCATGCCAAAAAGCCTTGTAGGGACGGTGAAGAACAAGCGGTTCGCCTTCTTCTGGCTACTGGTGGGCGGCAGCATAGGGAACCTTCTCACGCTGCCCTATGTCCCAAACCTATGGCCCATCCTCCTGCCTCCGACCATCCTTTCGATAGTGATGGCGATTGCAATGGCCGGGACGGTAAAAAGGCCGAGGATATGGCTAAGCATAGACCTCATACTGACCGCATTCCTCCTGCTGTTCTTCCTCCCGCCCACCGGCTCGGTGGCGACGAGCCTGGCGATCTGGCTTCCGGACCTCCTGATAATCTTCGGCTGCATACTTGGTGTAATGAAGTGGTAACCAGACAGCCAAAGCTACCCATTTTGATATATGCTGCCTAGATAAAACCACACGCCCTAGAGAATACTATGAAGGCGCTGGTGCTATACGACTCGAACTTCGGGAACACCAAGGTGATAGCCGATGCGATCTCAAAGCAGCTGGGCGTCTTCTCAACTTCTGTGAAGGGTTTCAAGGAATCAGACCTTTCCGGAGTCAGCCTCCTAATCGTCGGCAGCCCGATCAACGCATGGGGGCCAACCGAAGGGACCGCGCGGGCCTTGGCAACCCTGAAGAGGATCGGCCTCAAGGGGATCAAGGCGGCAGCGTTCGACACGAGGATAAAGATGGTAATCAGCGGGGATGCGGCGAAGAAGATATCGAAAGTGCTAAAAGAGGCGGGCGCAGAGATAGTTGCAGAGCCGACCGGATTCTTCGTAAAGGGCAAGGAAGGGCCGCTGGCAGACGGGGAGGAGAAGAGGGCGGCGGAGTGGGCGAAACGGATGGCCTAGAATGACATTTAATGTGGTTTCAATGAAGACAATCAAGATGCAGGTAAAGAGCGCGCCAAAGGCGTCGAGGCTGGAGCTGTTCGTCAGGATAATCTGGGCGATAATCGGCAGCATAGTGCTGGCGATCTTCGGGATAATCTCCTTCATATGCATGGTGCTGCAGTGGATCTACATCCTCATAGCAGGGAAGCGCAGCAAGGAGCTCAACAAGGTGCTGAAGCTCTACGTACTTTACAGGTTCAGGCTTGAGGGATACCTCCTCATGCTGACAGACGAGAGGAGCCCGCTCATACCTGAGGAGTAGTTCCATACCTGGAATTCAATCTGGCAAAGAGTAAGTCAGCTACGCTGATACCCTCAGCGTCACGGGCTTCTGGCCCTCTGCCACAAACTCCCCTGCCCACATAATCTCAATCTGCGGGTTGGCCCAATCGTCTAGCTTATACCCAACGATATGCCCTGTCTTCCCCGAGGATATCACCTTCCTATTCAGATAGCATTTCTCCAGCATTGGCAGGTTCACAGGGTCGTAAAAGATTGGGGCGGTTCTGATGGAGGCGGTCTGCTTCGGTGGAATCGGCTCTGTCAGCGGCCTTTTGGGCGCCGCAATCACCGGTGCTGTGGGTTTAGGAACTGCCTGAATATTATTACGCGGTTGCACCTGCGGAACAGCAGCCACTACCTCCTTTTTCTCCCCATTGATCCGCGGAGCAACAGTAGGAACTGCCTCTGTCCTGATTATCGGAAAGCCATTCGTCGCGGCCGGATGCGAACCTAACGATTCGGTTCTGGCTTTCGGCGAAGCCATCAACCCCGAAGAATTCTGATTCCGCTCTATAAGGCAAGCAAGTTCCAGCCTGCCGGCATAGCTCACTCCAAAGCCATTTGAATACTTGGTTGACTTCTGGCGCATCAAATCCCCACCACCCTAAGTCGCCCTTTCAGATATTTATAAACATACCTACCTGGTTGGATTGCCCGCCGAGGGCGGCTTGAACCCCCTACGCGCCCGAAACAGATAGGTCTTTATATTTGAGGCAACCTTTCTTAGCATACGGAGAAGGAAGCGTAACAGCACTAATTCTACGTAAAAGCAAAAAAGAGTGAATTGAATGAGCTATGGAGAGAATGGAGGATTCGGCGGAGGATCCTATGGAGGACGCAGCGGCGGAAGGGGAGGTTATTCATCTTCTGGAAGCGGCGTGCCCAAGCCTGTCAAGGTTGGGGACGAAGTGGAAGTGAAGATCGAGGCGGTCGCATCTAAGGGCGACGGAATAGCCAAGAAGGACGGGTTCGTCATCTTCATAAAGGGCGCCAAGGAGGGCGACACTGTAAAGGTCAGGATATCTGACGTAAAGGAAAGATTTGCCATAGGCGAACTTACGGCCTAAGCGCAAGCTTCCTTTTTTTATTTTTCATGACAACCCCAGCTCCGGCTTTCCGATCCGCCTGCCCACATTTTACAGCGGATTATATAAGCCCTGGGTACGTAATATCCTAAGTGATACCATGAAGGGCACAAATGACGACTCCAGCGAAGACAAGATGAAGATGTGGAAGATGAAGGAGGAGATGCTGAACTCGATGACGGAGAAGGAGCTGCGCGCATTCATAAAGGGCTACATGATGGGCCAGAAGAGCGTTCTGAAGCAGCTTAGCTCGATGGGAGGATGCAGCTGCGGCGGATGCGGAAGCGACTCGTCCTGCAACTCCGACTCCTGCGGGTGCGGAAAGGAGGAGTGCAACTGCGGCAAGGACTGATCAGTCCTGCCGATTGGCGATTATTTGAAATTCCAGCTAATGCTCGCCCCGATGGAGGGGATTACCGACAATGCGCTCCGCAAGCTATGCTACGAGAACGGGGCGGATCTAACATTCACAGAGATGGCGAGGGTCGACAACCTCTCGAGGCAAAAGAAGGGCGAGCTCGATAAGATAAGCATAACCAGCCCAACGCCGACGCAGATCCAGCTGGCGGGCGCGAGGGTCGAGGAGTACCAGAAGTTCCTTGCCCAATTCGAGC
>JAGWHJ010000022.1 GCA_028866835.1 Microcaldota archaeon
GTTGAGAATAGCCCTTTTAAAAAGGGCATTAGAAGATGCTTATCTTTCATAACTTGCTTTGGAAGTAAGAGTTTTCCCTTTTTAATTCCATCTGGAAAACCAAACTTTTGGTTTAGGATTTCATAAACTATTCTGCTATTGAAATAAACTTCATACTTATTCTCTGAATAATAGACGTGCGCTTCTATTCCAAATATTCCCCTGATTAAATTAAGTATGAATGGAAGTAGTTTCTTATCGTCTTCAACAAAATCTATCCTCCAACTTTTACTTGCTCTGTTAGAGATACAGCCATCACCCCACAAAAGACCCATAAAAAGTGCGAAGTCTTGATCTAAGAGGGGTACATTTATTCTGTGGCTTGAATTTTGTACGTAAACTAAATTACCTTCACGTAGAACCTTCAATCCCAGATCATCGACTTCAATTTTTGAAACCGACAAATTCACACCTTACTAATAATATGCCATAATGTTACTTAAATAATCACCTAAGTAACGATAATTGTTTTATTGTGCCGAAGTCCAGTATCTCGCCTTCGCCTATGCACAAAGCCCTCATGCTGTTGACATTAAGCATCTTCTTGAATATGGGCGCCATCTCGCCCACATCCTCCATGTTTACGCCAACGCCCTCCGCGAAGTAGTTCATGGCGGGCACGACCATTATCCCGCGCCCGTCGTTCAGCCTGCCTTTCAGGAAGCACTTGAGCTTCTCCTTGGTGCCCATCTTGTTGAACAGTGATATGGCGGGATGCACATGGCCCATTATGAGCATCTTGCCGCCCTTGCTCTGCGGAAGCTCCTCGCCGTGGAAGAAAAGGTAGTCGCCGATCAGCGCCTCCTGCGAGTATATCATTGCCCTTATCGGCTCCTTTGAGAGCCTGTCTATGAAATTGTCGTGGTTCCCCTTTATCAGAATGACTTCCTCCATGCCGAGCTCCTTGAGGAACTTCATGAAATCATAGAACTCATTGAACTCCTCCACGTGGACAGTGGAGAACTCGTTCTTTATGTCGCCATCGACGATTATCTTCCTTGCCCCGGTCATCTCTGCTGCGTTCCTCACCGCCTCTTTTATGTGTGACAAGTTGACCTTTGGCAGGAATGTGCCGCGGTCGGCCATGACGCCCTCATATCCGAGATGCAGATCCGAGCATACGAGCGCGTTAAGCGATTTTATGTATAGGAACGGGAGCCCATCGACTATCTCAAGGTCCTTGTTTATCTTCATAGCATCGTCTTGAGCTTCGCCAGCACCTGCTTTCGAAGTTCCCTTATGTGCTTCCTTCTGTCCTTCATGAAGATTATGTCGGCCTCGCCGAACGTTATCATGCCATGAGAGAATGGGGATGGGACCTGCGTCTCTATTATCTGGTACTTTATCTCCCTAGATGCCAGCCTTGAGAGTATGAGCTTCGCGCGCGGCAGGTCCATCACGTCCTCGAATATCTCCCTGTAGGTCTCCTTTATTATCGGGAAGTTGGGGTCTATCTCCTCCGCTGCCTTCAGTATCAGCTGCGAGTTCACCTGCTGCTTGCGCACGCTTATCTTCTTGCCCTTGTAGTTCCTTAGTATCATGAAGCTCCTTGCGGCAGAATGCCTGAACCTCCTCTTCATCATCTCTGTCCTGCGTATGTTGCTCCTGAGGAGCTTGTAGAGGTCGGCCTTCGCGAGCTCGTTAAGGACGTCGCGTATAGCGCCAGGCTTCACCACGTTCTCGTAGTCTGTCATTATGACGAAGCCATTGTCGGTTATGTTTATTGCAACATCTATGTCGTACATGTCGCCTATCATTATGCCAATCAGGCGTGATAGCGCATCGTTAACCCTCCTTCCGTACAGGCTGTGGAATATCAGCATGTTCCTCTCTGCCTCCTTGTCCCTTGTACGCTCTATCAGCAGGAATCGGTCGTTGGGTATGTACTTAGCGAAAAGTAGCTGCTCAGCAAAATAATGGAATACAGAGTTCTGGCTGTTCGCGTCCATGGGCATCGCATCGAGTATTGATTTGCACTCATCGCTTGGCTTCAGGCCGCCTGTTGCGAGTTGTTTGACGATGCTCTTGCCCCTTGGGATCGAGCGCTCTACAGCAGAACCGAACCTCTCCCTGAACCGGCCTATCTCTACTGCAAGCTCGAACGATAGCGGCAGCTGCTCCGAATACCATGGAGGTATCGTGGGAACCTGCCCGTCCGCCCTCTGCACGTACGCGTTCATAAGCCTTGAATACTCGAACTTGTAGGGCCGCCCTCCGAGCACGAACACATCGCCTGGCTTCAGCCTGGCGAGGAACTCCTCCTGTATGCTGCCTATCCATTTGTTGCCGCTGTCGAAGACGTCTATGGCTACCTCGTCTGGTATGGTGCCGAGGTTCAGGAAGTATATCAGTTTCGTGAGCTTGCCCCTCCTCCCGAAGACGCCGTCCTTTTCCTCGTACCATATCTTCCCGTAGACGCGCCTGCTCTCGAGGCCAACGTAGGCCCCGGAGAGATACTGTATGACCGCAAGGAAGTCATTCCTTTCAAGGTTGTGGTAGGCGTACGCCCTCCTGACTACCCGGTACGCATCATCGGCGGACCATTTCTTGTTCTGCGACATGCCCACTATGTGCTGGCACAGCACGTCAAGCGCGTTCTTAGGCGTGGTGAAGGTATCGAGGTGGCGCTTCTTGGCCGCATCGAGCATTACGGAGCATTCGACAAGGTCGTCCCTGTTCGTGACTATGACTTCGCCCGTCGCGATGTCCATGAAGCTGTGGCCGCTCCTGCCTATCCTCTGCACGCACCTCGCCACGCTCTTCGGGGACCCTATCTGCACGACGTTGTCTATGGTGCCTATGTCTATGCCCAGCTCAAGGCTCGTCGATGACACCGCGCACTTAAGCTGTCCCTTCTTGAGCATGTCCTCAACGCCCAGCCTCGCATCCCTGGAGAGGGAGCCGTGGTGCGCCGCTATGTGCTCCTCGGCGTACTTGTAGCGCTTCATGAGGTTGTAAACGACGCGCTCAGTCCCGCTCCTCGTGTTGGTGAATACAAGGGTGGTCTTGTTGCCCTTTATTACCTTGTCTATGTTCTTGTAGATGGAATTCTCTATGACCGCGTCCTTGGCGTTTATTATGTCCTTCACAGGGCAGATGGTCGTGTACTGCATCTGCTTGTCCCAAGTAGCATCTATTATGTAGCAGTCCCGCTCGCTGCCATCGTCGTTGTAGCCCACGAGAAACTTCGCCGCATCCTCAAGCGGGGAGAGCGTGGCGCCAAGGCCTATCCTAACGAAGCCATGCCCTATGAGGTCCTCAAGCCTCTCTATGGAGAGGGAGAGGTGAACGCCTCGCTTGTTGTTCGCGAGCTCGTGCATCTCATCCACTATGAAGTACCTGAGCTCCTTCATGTGCTCCAGGAACTTCGGCGAGTTAACGAGTATGGCAAGGCTCTCCGGCGTAGTAACGAGTATGTGCGGCGGCTTCAGGAGCATCTTCTGCCTGTCCTTCGCCGGTGTGTCTCCGGTGCGGACGCCGACCCTTATCCTCTCCATTGGTATGGTTATGTCCGAGTAGATCTGGTCAAGCGGTGCGCTGAGGTTCTTGTATATGTCGTTGTTGAGGGCGCGCAATGGAGAGACATAGATGCAGTAGACCTTGTCCTCGAGCCTGCCGATGGTCGCAAGGTTCATCAGCTCGCTGAGTATCGCCGTGAATGCGGAGAAGGTCTTTCCGCTTCCGGTAGGCGCGGTTATGAGCAGATTCCTGTTGTCCTTTATGAACTTGAACGAGTACCTCTGCGGGGGCGTGAGGTCCTTGTATTTACCTTCAAACCATCTTCTGATGAAGACGTTGAGCACGCTGAGGCTATCCTCCCTTGAGAAAGGCTTATCGTAGCGGCTTATCATTCGGACCACATCCTAGGAGTAAGGATTTAAAAAGTTGATATTGCATATATCTCAAGCGGGTTATTAAAATCCATTAGGTCTTTACTATGCCGGCAAAGAAAACGTCGAAGCGGGGAAAAGGCGGTTCCAGGAGTTCGAGGTTTGAATCCTTCAACAGGTCGCAGAACATATACAAGATACTCGAGAAGGGCATCATAGAGAGCGAGGCCCTTTCCAGCAGCGCCGCGGACAGGCCCGAGGACGACGCCCACGTGCTTGAGCTCCTCGAAGGCTCGGAAACCAGTGAGCGCGAGGCCAGCTCGCCTAAAGCCAGATCAAAGAGCGCAAAGAGGCGCCCTATCAGGAGGAAGCGCTAATCCTTAATCTCAGATTCGTCCCCTGTCTTTCCTATGGAGAGCCTGACGCCGTTATTGTCCCTTGTTATTGTTATGTCAAGCTCGTCACCGCCGAGCATGTGCCTGAGCTCATCGTAGGTGTATGAGCCAACGTCATCCTGGTCCTTGTTCTTCAGTATCTCGGTTCTCTTCTCCATCAGGTAGTCCTTCTTTATCGGGGAGTACAGCAGCGCGAGCTTAGGCATGTCCGCGCCGTACGTGTCCTCTATGCCGAGCTCTATCGGCTTGTAGCCCTCGCTCTGGTATATGAAGGGCAGGACGGCGTTGAACTCGTTAGTGATGTCCTTGACTATCTTGCTTATGTCCTGCTTTATCCCCGCAATCACGAAGTCGTCGCCGTTGAGGAAGCCAACGAAGGTCTTGTTCCCGCTCTCAAGCACATGGTCCTGGATCAGCTGCGAGACGAGTCTGAGTATCGTTATGCCCGAATCGGTGCCGAAAGATCCCGCAAACTCGGCGAGACCGTCGACCCTCATGCGGCCTATCTCGTATTCGCTGTTGTCCTCGCTGATCGCCTTCTCCAGGGCATCGGAGATCTTGTCCTCGTTGGGGAGGTCTATGAGCGGATCGAACTTCTTGCCCTTTTTCTTGAGGAATATGGTCACGAGGCTTCGGAGCTCGGCCGGGTCGAAGGGCTTCCTTATGTAGTAATCTGCGCCGTACTTGATGCCCTTGAAACGGTTCGACGTGGCGTCCATCGCGCTTACTATTATCACTATGGTGTCCTTGAGGTTCTCGTTCTTCTTTATGGTCTGGCAGATCTGGAGGCCGTCTGCGCCTGGCAGCATCAGGTCAAGTATGACAAGATCGGGCTTCTCGTACTTTATCTTCTGCAGTGCCTCGTTGCCGTCGTATATCTGCGTGATGTCGAAGCCCTTGCCTACGGAGAGGGCCATCAGCTTGTTGATGTTCTTGTCGTCCTCGACTATCGTTATGCGCCTGAGCTGCTCCTCGGCCTGGAGCACGTAGTATGTCAGAAGGCCGCCGCTCCTCCTAGAGGCTATCGCGCTGGCCGTTTCCAGCTCCTTGAGGCCGCGCTTCAGCGTCTTCTCATCAACGCCGGTTGCTGAAGCATACTTGAGCAGCTCATTGTAGGTTACCTGCTGCCTATCGTTGACTATTGTGATTATATCTGACTTTACGGAATCTATGTCTTCCATACCCGATCGCCTGATACTTATCTGGACGGAAAAGATAATATTGCTTTTGCTGCGCTGCCGAGCCGCAATCGCAAGAGTTAATAAATACTTTCTTGCTGTAGTTATATGACCATGGCCTTCCCAAAGCATAGGGGCTCCGCGATGCCGATGGGCAGCAGGGGCTTGCTCATGATAGCAGCGATAGTCATAGTCATACTGGTTATAGCGTACTTTGCGCTCTCCGGCGGGCTTCCCACTATAAGCTCGACGACAAACGTCACGATAAGCCCCTACAACAGCTTCTCTTTCCAGCTCTCAGATGCGAAGACGCCGTTCAGCATCTTCGTCAAGTCTGCGGGCGCTTCGGCCTCGACCCTTTACATGAGCAGCCTGCCGGTCCTTTCAGGGCCCATAATGGTGGTTACGCTCTCAAAGGGACAGACAGTGAACGTAAGCGCGAGCGGATCCAATAATGCGGACCTCCAGATAAAGCTCATTGCAGCCAACAGCACGCAGGGCATATTCCAGCTGAGCTACATACCGAAGATACTCAACGTCAGGCCCAGCAGCGGCATAGGCTACCTTACATCGTCCACAGGCTCCGGCGGAGCTCCTTCGAACACAACGGTCAGCACAACCACAGTATCGGCAGGTTCGACGACAACAGCCCATGCCTCAACAACGACCGTTGCGCAGGACCACAGCGCGGCTGCGCTGGCAACCGCGAATGCCAGCATATACGGTGGCCTGATGAAGAACTACAGCGCGCTTTTCGTAAAGGACAGGGCGTGCACAGGCACTACGTACAATGTCACCTTCTATGCCAGCTTCCATTTCAATCCCACAGGACCAGAGGACTTCGAGAACGTCAGCCCTACGGTCATAACAAGCATCACGACAAAGGTGACTGCGATATCGCCGAACCTTTACAACGTGACGTACATAACATCGGCGCCAGCGACAACGGAGCCTGGGCTCATACTTAACGTCAACACCAACTCAAATGCAATTGCCAACGCCACATTTACAGGGTTGTGGAAGGGCTTCAGCTTCACTACGCTCAACGCAACGTACTATGAGCAGGAGGCAATAAGCGGAAACTGCGGCGCCTACATACCCGTTCCTGGCTGATCCTGGGCCTTGGCCTCAGCTGCGGGCTTCTTCTGCTTCACGGTTATTGGTAGAGTGAACCAGAAGGTGCTGCCCTTTCCCACCTCAGACACAACCTTTATGCGGCCCCCGTGCTTCTTTATTATCTCCTTGGTTATCGCAAGGCCCAGGCCAGTTCCGGATCCCTGCGGTATCGTGAGGCCCTTCCTTGGCAGCTGGTAGAACTCCTTGAAGAGCTTTGACTGGGCATCCTTGCTTATGCCTATGCCGGTGTCGGTAACATCAACCTTGACGTTCTTGCCCTTCCTGCTCACGCTTATCGATATGCCGCCATGCTCCGTAAACTTCAGCGCATTGCCTATGAGGTTGACGAACACCTGTATGAGGCGGTTGGGGTCCGCAGTGACAAGCGGCATGTTCGGCTCGACCTTGCACGTAAAGTAGAGGCCCTTCTGCTCGCAGGCCTCGTTGAATGACTTTATGCTGGGGTTCTGAAGGAGATCATTGAAATCTACCTGCTGCAGGTCGAGCTTCATCCTGCCAGATGCGAGCTTCACCACATCGAGTATCTGCTGTATCAGACCCATGAGCCTGTCGAGCTCGGTTATGATTATCTGGATGTACTCTTTCTGCTCGGGTGTGAGCTCGCCGAATTCGCCCTTGAGCAGCAGCCTTGAGAAGCCAGAGATGTTCGTTATTGGCGTCTTGAGCTCGTGAGAGATGTTGTAGATGAACTGCGTCTTCAGGTCGCTCTCGGTCTTCAGCCTTTCTGCCTGCCTCGTCATGGCCTCGACGCCCTGCCTCAGGTCCGCGATTATCTGCCTTGTCCTGAGCTCCTTGCCTATCACCATGAACCCGGTTATGCGGTTGTTGTCATCCCTGATCGATTCTATATATGCCTCGAACGGTATCGGCTGCTTTGTGTTGTTCTCTGACATGTTCAGCAGCAGGTTTGCGGCCATCTGGCTCTTCTTTGCTATCGCAATAGCATTGTCTATGGCGTTCTGGTCCTTGGTGTTTGCGATTATTGTCGATATTGGCACTCCGGCTATGGACGCTGTGTAGTTGAGCATGCGCTCCGCGCTCTTGTTCTGCCCCTTTATGTAGCCTGATTCGTCCAGCAGGAGTATGGCGTCGCTAGAGAGGCTGACTAGCTCGTCAATGCTCTTCCTTAGCATATCTATGTACGTGATGTAGTCCTTTGACAGGATTACCGAGAGGCCGCCGCCGTTGCTGAACGCCTTGAGCTTGACCGGCATTATAACGCCGTTCCCCATGTTGAGCTTTATGTTGAATGTCTGCTGCGGGAGCTTCTGGGCCTTCATGCTTGCAATGAACTGTTCGTTGTCGTATACGAGATCCGTGAACCTGTTGCCCATGATTGAATCGTTCTCTATGTTCATCGCCTTGTTGCTGTTCTCGCTCATCCAGATTATCCTCGAATCCTTGTCAAGCATGAGGAAAACCTCGTCATCGCTGTTGTCCAGAAGGCTTATCATCTCCTGCATCCTCCTAATGTCAGTTATGTCATAGACAACAACGTCGAAGAGCCGCTCGTTTATCTGGCTCGAAGTGAGTCTCAGGTATAGCGTGCTTTGGCCCTTGCCCCTGGCCTCTATGCGGGAGCCTGCGAGCAGCCTTGCTATGCTATCGGCATCTATCTCAAACATGTCACGCAGGTTCTTCTGGGTGATGTCCTTCACCGTCTTGTCGAGCATATTGATTATTGCCTTGTTGGCCTTTACCACGGACCCGTTCCGGTCTATGAGCAACTGCGGTATTGAGCTGTTGAATGACGCATCGAAGTACTTTGCGACAGTCGCACTCTTCTCCTTCTCGAACTTCAGGCTCGCGGTCTTCGAGAGCTGCTCTGCTGCGAACGTGAGTAGGTCGACGGATTCCTTGCCGAAGGATTCCTCTTCCTTCGATAGGAGCGTGAGCGTGCCGAAGGGGCGGCCCTCGTCCTTTATCGGAAGCACGAGGCAGGACCTGAAGCCCCGGTTATAGTACCCTATAAGCTCCTTGAACGCCGAATAGCCGCTGAGGTTATTGTCGACATAGGGCTTGCCGGTGTTGATAGTGAATTCGTCCAGCTGATCGAGTGGCGTGCCTGAAGATGAGAGATCCTTAGGTATCACCTCGGTCTCGGGGTATGAAGCCCTTATCCTCTCGCTGCACCTCAGAAGGAGCTCGCTAGGGGAGGATGATTCCCTGCCTATGTCAGAGATGCTGGTGAGGAGCTTTGCTATTTCAAGAGGAGGTCGCATGTTCTCACATATTTTTCCTTCTAAACATTAAAAAAAGTTTAGTGTTGAATGTAAAGACATGGAAGTAGAGAAAGTCTTCGATGGCGTTTTCAAGATCGACTCCAGGCTCTGCACGGTCAACCTGGTAAAGGGGAGCTCCGTCTACGGAGAGGACCTCATTAACTACAGGGGCAGGGAGTATCGGCTCTGGAACCCTTACAGGAGCAAGCTTGCTGCGGCGATACTGCTCGGGCTCAATGGCCTGGCCATAAAGGAGGGCTCTACGGTGCTTTACCTCGGAGCTGCGACTGGAACGACCAGCAGCCACGTGAGCGACATAGTCGGCAGCAAGGGTATGGTATACTGCGTCGAGATCTCCGAAAGGAACATGCGCGAACTGTTCAAGGTGTGCGATGTGCGCCACAATATGCTGCCCATATACAAGGACGCAAGGGATGTGCCATCCTACTCCGCGGACGTGGGCACGGTAGATGCGATATACCAGGATGTCGCCGCAAGGGATCAGGATGACATCCTGCTGAGGAATTCGGCATTGCTGAAGATGTCGGGCCATGCGTACGTTGCGATAAAATCGCAGAGCATAGATGTCTCGATGGATCCAAAGGAGGTCTACAAAAACTTCTTTGACAAGGTTGGCGCGGTCTTTGATGTGATCGAATCTATAGACATCGGTAGATACGACAAAAAGCACCTGTTTGTAACGTTGAAAAAGACCCGCAAGGGATAGCACAAGGATTATAATAGCCAATTGAGCTTTTTTAGCATGGCTAAGGAAAAGGCGGTGAAGGCGAAACCGGAAAGCCGCAATACGCAATACCTAGCCACCACAATGAAGAGCATAGTCCAGACAGATATCAGGTGCAGGTGCTGCGGCACGTCGCTCTTTTCCGCAGGCAAGTTGCCTGACGAATTCTGCACTTTCTGCGAGGCCTATGGAAATGGAAAGGCCCACAATGCTGACGCGAATCCGGTAATAAAGGAGAACGTGCTGATGATGGGCAAGGCAATGCGCGAGGGGGCATGGCTTGACGGAGTGAAATATGCCGACGCCATAGCCGAAATAAACGACCCCTATGCACTTTATGGCGCGGCAAACTTTTATGCTGCATTCTCTGATTTCACTTACAACGATGTCAATTACAACCTTGAGGGATTCATGTACGAGAACTCCAGCAAGAGGAGCGATGACCTTAAGAAGAACAAGTACAACGCAATGGCGCTTACGTCTAAGTCAAGGGAGTACTTCTACAGGCTGCTTAAGATAGCGACCAGCCAGACATCGATTGACGAATACATGGCGTACCTTGCATTCATGGCCAACGTTAAGCTTAACCGCAGGGCTTATATCTCCATGACGCTTGCAGTGCTGCGGGGCATGAAGCTTGATGATAGCGTGACGCATTACGCGGAGATGGTATACATGGAGAAATTGGCAAGTGCGCACGCAGCTGAATACGTATCAAGAATGGCCACTCCTGGATACGTGAATTCGTTCTACTATCTCGCGAGCCTGCTGGCTAAGAACAAAAACTTCGACGATGCGTCATCGATACTGGAACGTCTGGAAAAGTCGACGGGAATGCACATGGCCTCGAAGCTCTTGATGAGAATATCGCAGGTTGAGAAGGCGATGGGCAAGGAATGATAGGTCCGAGATGGGCTAAATATAAATATGTTTGATAATTATTCATTAAGTTGATTCCTTGACAGGCGAGAGTGGCAGGAAACGTGCCTTTTTGTCGAATGGGTTGGTTGCCGCAATAGAGGTAGACGGCAGCATAGACTGGTTCACTGCGCCGAGGTTTGATTCGCAATCGATATTCGCAAGGCTGCTGGACGAGCGCACGGGCGGGCATTTCTCGATACGGCCAGAGGGCGGATATCGCGTCAGCAGTTCTTACGTCGGCAAAAGCCTTATCCTCAAGAGCGTATTCAGCGCAGAGGAAGGCCGCCTTGAGGTCATAGATTTCCTGCCCATAGGCATACCGTCCATAGTAAGGATCTTCAATTCCGAAGTGCCGTTCATCGTAGAGATAAATCCGACGTTCAATTACGGCATGATAAATCCGGACGTTGAGTACATGGGGAACGGCGTCTCCTTCAGGAATGCGCAGTCGAAGGAGAGCTTCGATGTGAGCGTATCAGGCGAATACACAAGGATACATGACGGCATGCTGAAGTTCAGGCCCGGAAAAGGCAGTATAATGGGCCTCTACTCAAAGGACTACAGGTATGGACTTTTCAGCATGAAGGCTTTCGTATACCCAAGCGCTGAAGACGCATTGGCCAACTCGCTGCATCGGTGGAAAGGACAGATGGAATCTGTCGATAGGGTCAAGAACTTCAAGAGCCTGTACTACAGATCGCTTGCGGTTGTGATTGGGCTTACATATGCCCCGTCCGGCGGCATCATAGCAGCCCCGACCACTTCCCTGCCTGCAATACAGGGCAAGGGCAATAACTGGGACTATAGGTATGTGTGGATAAGGGATGCGGCATACGCCGCAGAAGCGCTTTCGAAGATAGGATACCTGACGTGGGCCAGGAGGGCGATAAGCTTCATGCTTAACGTGATAGACCCTTCCTCGAAGAGCTTTGACCACCCTCTTTTCGAAATAGACGGCACTGCTCCGCCGGTGGAGGAGGCCGTAGGATGGCTGAGCGGATACAGGGGGTCCTTGCCAGTCAGGATCGGCAATGCTGCATACACCCACGTACAGATGGATACCGAAGGCGCTTTTGTTGAGGCGCTGTACAACTACTTCGTGATGTCGAAGGACCTGAGGTACATAAAGGAGAGTATGTGGGCGATAGATGCCATAGGCAAATGGTGCATGAACGGATGGCCCAGGAAGAGCATAAGCCTTTGGGAGGAAAGGACTACGCCTAAGCATTACGTCCATACGAAACTGATGAACTGGATGGCCATAGACAGGATAGGAAAGCTGAAGCTTGCGGTGGGGGACGTGGGTGCAGCAGAGCATTACAGGAGGACAGCTTCGAAGGTAAAGGACGACATACTTAAAAACGGCTTCTCGAGGGAAATCGGCAGCTTCGTGAAGTACTATGGCAGCGACGAGGTGGACTCATCGCTGCTAACATTGCCGCTTTATGATTTCATAGACGCCAACGATCCCAGGTTCACTTCCACTTTTGATACCATCATCGAACGGTTGATGGATAGGAAAGGTATGCTCATGAGGACCGAGCATGACTACGAAGGGGAGAATTCGCATCCGTTTACGCTGGTGAATACATGGCTAGCCAGGGTTTACATAAAACGCGGGGAGACGCGCAAGGCACAGGCGGCAATAAAGAACATGGAAAAGTACGCGACGGACCTGATGCTTTTCGGAGAGCGCGTAAATGTAAAAACGAGGGAACCGCTCGGGAATTTCCCGCAGTTGTTCCCGCACGCTGGCCTGCTCGCCGCAATCTCGGAGTATGACAAGCACGTGCGCAGCAAGGGCTGATCGTCATCCCTTAATAACCGCCAAAGGCACGTTCCTTGAAACGGCTTTGGCGATGCCGGCATTTTGAACTACAGAAACGACATCGTCGATGTCCTTGTATGTCCATTCTGCTTCTTCGCTGACAAGCTTCCTTGTGCGTATCCTTATCGCTATGCCCTTGCTCTGCATCGAGGCGAATGTCTTGGACGCGGGTATTGTACGTATGGCCTCGTGCCTTGACATTACCCTCCCTGCGCCATGGCATGCGGAACCGAAGGTCTCCTTCATAGCGCCTTCGGTGCCGCAGAGCACGTAGCTTGCGGTGCCCATGCTCCCAGGTATGAGCACCGGCTGGCCGGTCTCCCGGTAGCTGCGGGGCAGCTCTGGCCTGCCCTTTGAGAACGCCCTTGTCGCGCCCTTCCTGTGGACGAGGAGCTTCTCAAGCTTGCCGTCGACTTTGTGCTCCTCGAGCTTGACTATGTTGTGCGAAAGGTCGTAGAGGATCTCCATGCCCATAGCGTCCCAGCTCCTCCCGAACGTCTCCTCGAAGCTCCTCCTTATTGAGCTGGTTATTATCTGGCGGTTGACAAAGGCGTAGTTGACCGCGCTCTTCATCGCGAGCAGGTAATCAGTGGCTTCCTTGGTGCCAACGTAAGCGTAGCTCAGCTCGGGATCGGCGAGTGTTATCCCCTGCCTCCTCTGGTATTCCACGAGTATCTTGAGGTAGTCGCTGCAGATCTGATGGCCGAAGCCGCGCGAACCTGTGTGCACCATTATCACCACCTGGTCGTCTGAAAGCCCGAACCTCGCCGCTATGCTGCCGTCTAGTATCTTCTCGACCCGCTGCACCTCAAGGAAGTGGTTGCCGGCGCCTAGGGTGCCGAGCTCGTTGAGGCCCCTTGAGCGCGCCTGGGAGCTCACCTTTGAGAGATCCGCACCTTCCATGCAGCCGGCTTCTTCTATAAAGCCGGTGTCTGCAGGCACGCCGAAACCCTTGTCCACTATATACTCGACGCCCTCCTCTGCTACCCTTGAGAGGTCGGCAGGCTTGAGCCCTATGTTCAGCCTGCTGCCGACCCCGCTGGGCACATTCTTGAACAGCCTGTCCGATAGCTCATTGATCTTCGGACGCACGTCCTGTGTTACAAGATTTGTCTTTATAAGACGGATGCCGCAGTTTATGTCGAACCCTACAGCGCCCGGAGAGACGAATCCGGATTCTGCATAAGACGCCATTACGCCGCCTATAGGGAAGCCGTATCCTTCGTGGCCGTCAGGCATTACGAGTATGCTCCCTGCAAGGGCCGGGAGGGTGGTTGCGTTGGCTGCCTGCTGAAGCGTCCTGTCGGATTTTATCTTCTCGATCATTTTCCCGTCCGAGTATACGATGACGTCTGTATTCATGCCCTTGGAGGCATCCTTCCTTATAAGGAAGCGGTTTTCATCGAGACTTTCCAGATCCATATAGGATAACCTATAAATATCACTTGATGCCCATGATGCTATGGGTATGATGGTCTTGCGGTATGAGTTTAAGGCATAAGTTTTAAATATCAGGCGCATTAACGCTTTAATAACATTTGGACAGGTAAGTATGTGTGCAGGGATGGCGGAGCCTGGTCAAACGCGACAGACTCAAGATCTGTTGGCTTAGGCCTACGGGAGTTCAAAATTCTTTGAACAAATCTCTCTCCCTGCACAGATGCATGCCTGAAGGTGATCAGCATGAAGACGCCTAAAAAGGCTAAGAAAACAAGCGACCATGGTAGCAGGAAGTCAGCTAGGGCTGCGCCCAAGCTGAAGGATAGAGTGTTCTTCGAGATACCGCATTACCCGCAGACGGAGGATTTCACCAGCTCTGCGGCGTGCGCGATGATGGTTCTGAAGTTCGTGAACCACAACTTCAAGATGCGAAAGGAGCAGGAGTACTCGATATGGCAGGAGGCCGTCAACGGAAGCGTATGGCACGGCTCGAAGTACGGCTTGGCTTATGCGCTGGCAAAGAGGGGGATTGCGGTAAGCATAATAAGCAACACCAAGGATGAGGGTTATGACAGGAAACTTGCTGTTTACGAGAATGTGAACCTTGATACTCTAACCGCTTCATACAATGAGATAAAGCAAAAATCGCAGAACATGAAGATAAGCGAGGAACACAGCGGCGCAGTGTCTGCGAACCTAATCAAGAGGACCTTGTCAACGGGCAAGATACCTATCGTCCTGATAGATGCCAATGCAATAAACCCATATCTCGAATCTTCACCACACTGGATAGTGGTCAAGGGTTATGACCGCGATGCGTTTTACATAAACGACCCTTACTCTGATAGCACAATAACCCTGGACGCCGAGGCATTCAAAAGCGCGCTAGGATATGACAGCAACTTTCATATGATAGTGACCGATGCGAAGCGCTCGAAGAAAAGCTGATCACTGCTTGCTTCTCCTTGCCAGCATGCGTTTAATAATGCTCTTCAGCATTATCGCGCGCTGGAGCTCGTATCTGCGTGCCTCGAGTGGCATTGTTTTCGCCTTTGCCTTGAGCGGACTCATCATAGAGTTGTAGCATGGTATGCACATGTATCTCCTAGGGACAAGACCCTGCCTTACATAGGCATCGTGCTCCTGAACGTACCTTGGAGGTATTATCTTTACATCGTTGCTTCCTAGAGGTTTGTTGCACCTGATGCATGAATTCTCAAGGAAGCGCACGAAGCCGCTGCCAGACAGATCCAGTGCGCTGCGCTCAGGGTCGTTTGCAGAGAAGACTTCTCTAGAATATGCCTCGATGGCAGACGTGGCACCCTCTAGGTTACGTAAACTCATCTTTACCATCCCTCTTCATAATCCCACCCGATTCATATTCACTTTGAACTCATATTTATTAGTTTTGTTTGAGAAATCAGAACAGCCGGTTGACTTCATGAGATATGTTGTTGCATTGGGCGGCAACGCGCTGCAGAATATAGACAGGCAACTTGAACTGAAGAGAGAGCTGCTGCCCATAGCGCAGCTATACGTATCTGGAAACGAGGTTGTCATCACGCACGGGAACGGCCCCCAGGTCGGCGAGCTCGCCAATCTCGAGGCAAAGAATCTTGCGGTGCTCACTGCGCAGACACAGGCGGAGATTGGAACGAAACTGCAAACCGCGATGACTGCGGCAATAGACGCATGCAGCGGGTCACGCACGTACAAGAGGGATGCGACGGCGGTGGTGCTGTCCAGGGCGGTTATAGATCCTGGCAGCGGTGAGTTCAGGAACCCTACAAAGCCGATAGGAAGGTTCTACGGTGCAAGTGAAGCAGCTCGGATAAAGTCTAGTCACATAGTAATCAAAAAGCTGCACGGAGGCTACAGAAGAGTGGTGCCTTCGCCTCCGCCGAAAGATATAATCGAGGCGGGCACGATAAAGGAACTGTTATCCGACGGGCATTTGGTAATAGCATGCGGTGGCGGCGGCATTGCAGTCTCAACGAATGGGAATGCAATCATCTTGATGGATGCGGTCATAGACAAAGACAGGACGTCATCGCTGCTTGCAAGGAAGATAGATGCTGACGCTTTCTTCATACTTACCAATGTGAAGGGCGCCTACGTAAATTATGGGAAGAGGGGGCAGAGCCTCATAAAAAGGACCTCTCTATCACAGATGGAGAGATACCTCGATCAGGGCCATTTCGAGCAAGGCAGCATGTATCCGAAAGTTGAGGCATGCCTTGACTTTGTGCGTGCCACAGGCAATACCGCAGTGATAGGAAACATTACAAATGCAGGTGAAGCGTTCGCCTTTGGGGCGGCAACGGTCATAGGGCCTTAGACTTCATTGCCCTGATCACCCCTGAGACGCCAGAATCAGTCTTTACCCCATTGGGATCGAATTGGGTTCCTGAAGCCCTGAAACCCGACTTCCTAAGTCTTTCGATTACTGAAAGATGCGAAACAGAACCCATGTGCTGGGATCTTGTCATCGAAGGTATCGAGTAGAAGAGTGGGGTGTCAAACTCCTGCGATATGACATCGATTATCTTCTGCGACCCGCCTGAAAGGCGCTTGGACTTCTTTATTTCTGAGACGATTTCATTCTTGTACAACGGCCCAAGCCAGAGCGGTCCGAAAGCGTCGAGGGGGTGCCTGCAGTGCCTGCATTTGTATTCCATTATTGGAGCGATACCTGGCTTGACTTCGAAACTCTTGCACGAGTGGCAGTAAGCGCCAAGGCCCGTCCTTTTCACCGAATCCACTGCATTGCCAGAACCATGTGCAAGCCTAACGAATATGCGCATGTAATGCAGCGAAGACACAGACAGCATCACTTCAATGCCGTAATTAAACTGTGATGCGGTCCTTGCAAGGTAATTGATCAGTATGCGTATGCCTGCTTCCTTGCATAGTTCGTTATGGAGCGGCTTTGAGTTGTAGGTCTTGTAGCAGGCCCTTTCGTGGGCGCCGCAAAGGACTGCTGTGTCGGTAGCCGTTATCATCAGGATAGTGCCGTCCCTTGAAAGCCTAAGAAGCTCATGTATATACGGCTGTGGGCTGCCAAACGGGTCCAGGTCTATAACGTCGAATTTCCCGGACCCGATGGCGGAGAATTGCTGGATGCTCCTATTTATCACTTTTATGGGCAGCTTGTTGAGCTTTACATTCCTTTTTGCGTTCAGGTAGCTGTGGCGGTTGATGTCGAGCATGGTGATGTCCTTTATACCACATTCCAGGTAATACCTGATGCCACGTATGCCTGTGGCTGCGGTGCTATCAAGGAGCGTGACTGGCTTGGCCTTGCACGAGTTGAGAAAGAGCACTGAAAGGTCCCGGAGCTCCTTCATGACAGGGTTGAAGAACACCCCGTTTGAGACTGTTATCCTTGCCTTCCCTTCAACAATAATCGGCATAAAATCATTCGGAAGCTGAGTTCTGCGCTATTATGGAATCGAGCAGGCCATGAGCGTAGGAGATGCTTGAGAACGCGGTGTAGTAATCACCCTTGTCGAACCAAGATCTTGCGTCTTTTGCGTACATCTCTGCAAGCTCCACGACTTTTCTCTGTTTAACGTCAAGTTTTTGCCTGTCGACCTTTGCCAGATTCTCGCTGAAGATGTTGATATCCTTCATTATCCTGTCCTTTATCTCCATCTACTTCACTGTCGGATTTATAATGAGTTTATGTCATTATAATATTAACTCTTGGTGACTTCGGGATGCGAATAATACGTTACAATGACCTCTCGGGGATGCTAAAGGTTGAACCTGATTCGCTGGAGGACCTGTATCTCCTTGCGATAGTGATCGCAAAGGGAGATAAGGTAGAGGCAAAAAGCTACAGGAGGTTCAGGCCCAATGAGAAGGACACCGGGGAGCAGAAGGAGGTCTTTGTAAGGCTGGAATCTGAGAAGGTAGAGATAGACAAGAACTCCGGACGGCTCCGGATAAGCGGGAAGATAATAAGCGGCAAGCCAGAGGAGTTTGTTAACATAGGCAGCTACCACACGATAAACATCGGGCCTGGGGACGCGGTTGCCGTAGAGAAGGAGGAGTGGAAGGCGTATGTGTTGAGAAGGATAAAGCAGGCTGTCGCCGAATCAAAGAAGCCAAGGATAGGGATAATAGCGCTGGATGACGAGAAGGCAACGGTCTCCTACATAAGGGGGTACGGGATAGAGATAGTCACGGAGCTATACAGCCACTTGAGCAAGAGGATGTCGTCCAAGGACTATGAAAGGCAGAGGGATCAGTACTTCAACGACATAATAAAGACCCTCGAGAACATGAACGTGAACATAATAATACTGGGCGGCCCGGGCTTCACAAAGGACGATATCAGGAAGTACATGAAGAGCAAGAACATAGAAGTCAAAAAGCAGCTTGCATACGCGCCTGCGAGCGATGCGGAAAGATCGGGCATACGCGAGATATTAAACAGCAGCACAGTGGCCGACATACTCCAGCGGGACCACCTTAAATGGGAGTTTGCCTACATGAACAGATTCCTCGACGGTTTGAGGGCAGGCGTATCACATTATGGGGCAAAAGGCGTGAAGGAAGCAATTGAGGAGGTCAATGTCATACTGGTAAATGATGACATAATAAACAACGAGGAGATCAAGGCTGTCCTCGACCTTGCCGAAAGGCGCGGCAGGAAGATAGAGATATTCAACTCCGGGGACGATGCGGGGGTGCAACTCAAGGGCTTCAAGGGTATTGCAGCGATGAGCGTAGATGAATGAGGATGGGCTAGGCGAAACCGTAAACAGCCATCCCAAAATACGCCCTGCCGCCCATTGAACCGTTGATGTTGTAGTTCCCGGCAGCCGGTGATCTGCAGAGGATTACCTCTGACGATGCCGACGGTTCTCTAAGACCTATGTTCTCCTTGATCTCAGGGACGCAGCCCGGTGGGATATTTACCGAAAGGCATGTCAGCCCTCCGCCGCATCCTAATATTACAATCACATACGCCTGGCCTGCCGGGATTGCGTACGTGTTTGAGAACCCCGTTGCTCCTATCGGTTGCGTCCTTGCATAACGATATAGAAGCGTATAGGTCCTGGTTCCAAGTATGGCGACGCCAGCCATGCTCTGGTTGTTTATTGCGGCGGTGCTTGTGCAGTCTGGTGCGCTTTGATGCCCTATGGAACCGCCGACATATCTTGTGCCGTTAGGATATGTGAACCCCGCGCTTGTGGCATCAGCGGTCCAGCTGTATGTTATGAGGCCCTGGTCATTGAATCCGCTGCACAGGTACAGGTCGAAGTTTGGGACAAGCGGCAGGCTTGACTGGAACTCGTCACCGCCGAAAGCGAATACCGGGGATGATGGTATTGTTTGGGTGCTGAAGCTTCCGACGTATACAACGTTTGAATAGGTGCAGCTCGTTGCGGTAAGGTTAACTATGGCAGAGTTGCAGTATTGCGCGTTTACAGTGTATGTTCCGCTTACAGAGTTCCCGAGGGGCAGTGTAAATCCTATGTATTTGATCACGCACGTGGAATTCATCCCGGGTTCGACGAACTGGGATGCGCACGTGCCTATTGAAGTTTTTCCGTCGACGACCGCTTTTATTGAGGTGACGTTTACCGGTACGCTCTGGGCGTTTGCAAGTGTTAGGACCAGTATGGAGTTGCCGGTGACGTAATTTGATGTGAAGATGCCACTCTTGCAGGTGAAACCGCCGAAGCCCTGGCATTGCGTAGGCACGTAAGTTCTTGCGCTCGACGCAAGTACAACGACAAGCACTATCGCGATTGCTATTATTATGAACATGAAGCTGTACGTTGTCAGGAACTCCAGAGCCGATTGGAGTTTAATTGTACCCATTTGATCAAGGTATGTTATAAGCCGCTATGGCAAGGCTTATATACGCGCCTTTAAGATTCCCGCTTATGTAATAAGTCTTGGGCTGCGGGGTGGCACATAATGCTATCACTGCGTACGAAGTGGACTGTCTGCCGAGAGGGTTTTCTCTCGCTTTCGCAACGCAGCCCGCAGGTATGCTTATCGTGTTGCAATATTGCGCAGTGCTGCATGCGATGATTATGACAGTGCCGACAACCCCGGAAGGCACGCTGTAGCTCAGGTTGAAGCTGTTTATGTAGTCGGTGCGGGCGTAATGCATGGCCAAGACGTATTTATTTGTACCGAGCACAGATGCGCCTACCATCGTGTAATTGAGCCCATAGGCAGTGACATTGCATAGCGGCGACG
>JAGWHJ010000023.1 GCA_028866835.1 Microcaldota archaeon
CCTCTCGCCTTATTTTTCCATCCACATATTGTGAGCCTTAGTACCTTCTTTTCCTTAATAAGAACCACAAAATCAGAAGTATTATCACTACAACCAGAATAATCCAGTCTATTGGACTACTAGGAGCGTTTGCGAACTCAGCATCTATCGTTACTGGTTCAGTTACAGTGTAAACATATGGTAGCTCGCTCTGATTTAATTCTTTTATGGGCTGTGCGAATGTGTTATCTCCTTCATATATCTTAAACTCTTCAAAGCTATTGGCACTGTAAGTCGTCACGTTTAGTGTGATGTTGTATCCTTGTACATACCACCGCGTACCAGTAGATGGACTTATCCTTCCCCCAGTCCCTTCTTGGTTTATGACTACTTTGTACCAAGAAATATTGATAGGATTTCCTGAAAAGTTGCTGAAATCTGTAACTGGATGAACCGGTACACTGAAAATGTCAAGTGGTATACTCGCAAAACTTATACCAAAACCAATGCTTAGATTTTGCCTTGATATTGGTGTTAAATACAGTGTCTGACTGCCATTCGAACCTGAAAAGTTCAGGTTAAGGTATCTTGTCCCACTAGAACTCCAATTTATAGTAGATGCACCATCAAATCCATTGCCCTGTATTCTTTCTGTTAAAGAAGCAACGGAGTTTAAACTGCCAGATATTGCAGCCACATTGACTATTTTATTAACTATAGGAGAAACAATATCCCCAGATAACCCAGAATAAGTAACTATCCAATCGGTTAAATCTTCGACAAATCCTCCAGCAAATGAAGAGAATGGCACACTAATTCCTGCTATCTCATCCTTACCTAAATCTAATGTTGATGAATCTTGTGGTACAAAAGGTGGCTCTGAGTGGCTACCAAAGAAAAGAATATACTGCAAGTTTGCGTTCGAGTTAGGTATCTGTGTATTCAAAGCTAGTGAGATCAATCCTGTTCCGTTAATTACGCTCCCATTAAGAACCGTAACCTGTTCTAATATACTCTGCGAGAAACTTTCATTTATCTTTAAGTGTGCCTGACAAGATGGTATCTTAGGCCCAAAGATGTTGCCAACATCTATAGTATTGTAAGCTCCACAAAAATCGACAGTATTGCCACCAGAATAGATATTCCCATTTCCGCTTATCTGCCTATAAAACTGGTATGTAGGTGTAGATGCGGCAAAACTCATGATTGGAAGTAACATAAGCACGAGGGGTATAGTTAGTAGAAAGAGTGTTTTAGTAGGTTTGAATATGGAATCACTCTTACGTTATGTGCCGTCCACATATTTATAGGCGACCTTAGGCCGCCCGCTGCCCCTAAGGGATAAGCGCGAGAAGCGCGCTTATCAGAATGGGGAGCGTGACGCACGCCACGGTTACCACGCCTAGCCTGACGAAGTTCAGGCGGCGTTCGTGGTGTTGCCAGCGGCACGCCTCCACCACTTCCAACCTTAGGGGCTTTCTGCTCGTGTACCCGCAGCCCGTGCAGGTATATATCTCGTGCATTTCGTTCATGGAATTCACCTTCATTGGCACATGGGTGAATTCCGAGAAATGCACTGACTTGTTATACCTATGGCTGCGGTAGAGCAGGGCAGGGCGGCCATCTGCGAGGCCGAGGTCTCGGTCTGAGCCTTGGGCGAAGCCGATTGACCGAAGCAGAGATACAAAAGGTTATTAAAATTATACAATGATTAGCCATTTATGGCTCAATACGAATGTAAAGTATGTGGTTATCGCGGTAGTACAAAGAAACAGATGAGGGCGCATGTCGGAAATAAACATCCAGAATTACTTAAAACCAATAAAATCCACCAAATGTCCTCTACCCGCAGTATCAAGTTGGCAAGTGCTTTAGTGGGGATAATTATGAGTATTATAGTTTTAAGTTTGTTTTATCTATTGGGCTATTTTGTAATTTTAACATTCATAATTTATCTAATTATCTTGTATTATCTACGTGGAAAATATGAGAATAAAAATCCATTCGGTTATTATACAATAGATTATGCCTTAACTTTCTGTTGGATATTGATTATTATAGCAGTTATTCTGTTTTTTGTGTTTAGTCTCGGAATAGTTTCAGTTTCCCCAGTTTCTCATTAAATATAATGGTGATTACTCTCCTTGGGTCGACCTGAACCATTTTCAATGGTTCATAGGCGTAGCCTACAAGGGTCTCCCCCTAGCCACAACTGGCCAAGCTTAGCTAAGCAGATCAAGGAACCTCTCGGCGTTTTGGTGGGGGCAAAACGCCTCGTCTAGAGTTCATGCTTTTGTGGGGGAAAAGCATAGCCCGTAGCCACCGTCCGAAGCGATAGCTTCGGCGCACCCGAAGGGTGCGAGGTGGCGTAGGGCGCAACTCTACACACTTTTTAGAAAAGTATGTAAAATATGGCGTTGTACCACTAATGGTGAGTTTTACGAGGGAAAACGGCCATTTTCATGCCCAAAAGGGGCTGAAAAACTCTACTCGAATCGCAAAAAACTCTACTCGATGGCTTTTTGGGTCAAAACTGGGTAGAGTTTAGCTCCATTATCATGGAAGCTAGACGTTGGCCAACCGTTCCTTCAGGCTTACGGCCTGGCTTACGGAAAAGGCCCCGTCTATGCCCGCGTAGAGAGCCTTCTTGTTGAGGTGTATGTACGTCATGGTAGTCTCTGTCTTGATGTGCCTAGCGAACTTGCTGGCAAGCAGGACGTTGCCGTTGTTCTGCTCGGCAAAGTGCGTTATCGCGTAGTGCCTGAGCGAGTGCGTGGTAAGCCTATGGAGCGTTCTAGGAACCCTCTCCGGCCTAGACTCGTCGCTCTGGTCGTACACCTCGTCCAGCTTCGCTTTCTGGACGTACTCCCTGAACTGGTTCCTTACGTAACCCTCGTCTACGTACTGGCAGGTCTTACGACTCTTGCCCTCTTCCTTGAAGAAGAGGTATCCGTCAGCTGCTTCTATGGCACGGGTATTGGCCCTGATGTACTCCAACGTCTCCCTGAAGAGAGGAGCAGGTATCAGTAAGGTATCCAGAGTCAGTGCCTTCTCTGTCTTGACCACCAGCTCCCTGCTCTCGAACTTTATGTCCTTTACGTTGACCTTGATGGCCTCTCCCAGTCTGAGGCCAAGGTTGGCCTGATAGGAGAACAGTAGATGGAACTTCGGATTGGTAACGCGCTTGAAGAAAAGCTGCAACTCGCGTTCCGTGAAACCTTTGTTTAGCGATCCGTATTTTGGAATACGGCTCCGGTCAAAGCGTTTCTTGAACTGGGAGATAACCATCTTGCGTATGTCCACCAAGTGATGTTTAGGAAGGTAAGGAAGGTTTGCTTCTAGCTCCGCTTTTAAATGCTTGTATGCGGTTTTCGTCCCGTGTTCGCACGCAAAACCTTTTACAGTTTGCATCTCATCGCGGTCTCCGCACCCAGACCCTGTCGCCGCTTTTTCGATGCAAGGCTCTGCTTGGAATTTTTTTGGACTCGGCGGGGATCGCACCCGCGGCCTTGCCGTGTTTCGATGAAGCCTTTTCCAAAGGCTTCTTGCGAACGGCACGCTCTACTACTGAGCTACGAGCCCTTGATTCTGAGCACTAAGGCAGGCTATTCTATTTATCCTTTTCGTATTATAGTCTTATCGTATGGATAGGGCCGACGAGCTTGCTGCGCAGAAGGTGTTCGCAGCGGTGCTCCCAGAGATAAAACCCGATGCAAACGAGATAAGGCAGGCGACGGCACACGTGAATACCCTTACAACGACCCTTGCGAAGATCGTGCCCAGGGACGTGGAGCTGCATGTAGCTGGATCCATTGCGAGAGGCACAAACCTCAAGGGCGCCGCTGATTTCGACATATTCATGCTCTTCCCGAAGCAGAGGAGCAAGGAGGCTGTCGAGAAGCAGGGCGTTGCCTATGGGAAGGCGCTCGCGAAGAAGCTGAAGGGGACCTACGAGATAAAATACGCCGAGCACCCGTACATACGCGTCTTTGCGGGCCCTCTAAAGCTGCGCGCCGACATAGTGCCCGCTTACAAGATAAGCGACATCGAGGAGATGGGCACTGCCGTAGACAGGACGCCGCTCCACACCGCATTCATAAACTCGAGCTTCACCGGCAGGCAGAAGGACGATACGCGGCTGCTAAAGGCGCTGCTTAAGGCGCACCACATCTACGGTGCCGAGGTCAAGACGAACGGCTTCTCTGGATATCTCTGCGAGCTGCTGATATACAATTACGGCACTCTGCTGAAGCTTCTCGAGAATGCGGCTGCCTTCACGCTCCCGTTGGTCATAAGCCCCAAAAGATCGCATTTCGACGGCAACAGGGAAGCCGCGGTGAGGAGGTTCAACTCGCAGTTCATAGTCATAGACCCTGTCGATGTGAACAGGAACGTCGCCGCAGGCGTGTCACTCGAATCGCTGAGCAGGTTCACTATAGTAGCGAGGGAATTCCTGTCTAAGCCAAGCGTCAAGGCGTTCAAGGGCCATGTCAACGAGCTCAGGCATCATGGCACGTATGCGGACTTCCTTGATGGATCGGGACTTGATTCGTTCGTGGTGGAGGTCAAGGTGTCAGACAAGAGCGACGACGTGGTCTTCCCGCAGTTGAGGAAGATAGCCACGACGCTGAAGGAGCATGCGGAGCGCCTGGGCTTCAACGTGTACCTGGCGCTGCCATCGGTGATGTCCGGGAAGGGATACATACTCATACTTGCACAAAAAACCGATCTCAGGACGCGCCTTATCAAGGGCCCCGATGCGTTCATGCCGAAGGCGGTCAGCAACTTCATAAAAGCGCACAAGGTCAGCGATGGCTTCATAATAAGGGGCAGCACGGTATTCGCCCTGGACAGGAACAGATACGGCAGCATGGATGCCCTGATCTCGGACGTCCTGAAAATGGGAATGGCCAGGAACAGCGGTGACGTGAAGCTCAAGACGGCCAAGGTATATTCGAACAGGCTGCCGAAAGGCGCAGAAGCGCTTGCTGCCGAGCTGGAGAAGAAGCTGCGGGTGTAGCCCTACCTGAGGGGGCCCTTGTTCTTCTTGAGGTAGGAGTTGAGCTCCCCAAGCATCTCTATGCTTTCTTTGGGTCCCTTCCTGCCCTTCGCGATGGCCAGTATCCTCCTTTCCGCAGAGCTACCGGAAAGGACCTCGTAGACGTTCCTGTAGTGCTTTGCGGACCTTATGCCGCAGTAGTCGGTAGCCTCCGATACGACGTTATCGTCGATCTTTATCTGCGGGTAGCCGCGCTTCCTCATCCTCCCCTCTATCGTGCCGAGGTGCTCCCTCAGGACTATCGCCGTAGCATTCCTTATGCCTATCTCGCAGAGTATGTGCCCGTCGAGTATCACAACGTCCTTTTTGCTCTTGGAGATCCTTCTCTCAAGGCTTGCCTTGAGCCTGCCGAGCTTCACAACAAGCGCGCCATCGCGCGAGCGTCCGCTGAAGAGCTTCTCCTTCTTTATCACATCGTTCGCATTGATGTATTCTGCCTTTGAAAGATTGGCCAGCCGCCTGGCTACGGTCGTCTTGCCGACCGCAGGAGTGCCTGTGATCACTATCACATGTTTCATCGGAAATCAGGGCGCGAGCCTGGCGCTTGCGCCGTCCACCAGGGTGTTCAGCAGGTCGCGGCTGTTCTCTATTGTTATCACTGCGCTTACCGGAGGATTCAGCGTGATTATGTATTCGCGGTCGCCGGAGAATATCCATGAGCCCATGCTGTGTCCCTTGTACGGCGTTGATATGTTTGATATGAACGTCGACGAGCTTATCAGCTTGCCTATGAGCGAATCCACGCTCGCGTTGTACTGGTCTATTATGACCTCCTCCTGCCTGTTCGGATCGTAATCTACGACAAGAGGCTTTATGTACGGGACGCGGGCTATCGAGGACCTCGTCTTTATCGCTTCGTCTATCTTCTTGAAGTTGGCGTCCATAGTCTCGAGATCCGCCTCCAGCTTCTTCTTCTCCTCCTTGAAGTCGTCGAGGACCTGGTCGAAATAGGCATTCACCTCCTTCTTTATGTTGGACAGGTTGCCGGAGACCTCCTTGTTGCCGGCCAGCTGGTCAGGCCTCAGTATCAATGTCCTGAAGCTCACGCTGTACTTCTTCTGTATCGCACCGTCAAGGTCATCAACAAAAAGCTCTGTCTGGTCGTCCCATGGCCCTGCCAGGTCTTTGGCGTCGTCTTCAGCCATCAAATCACGTAGATAATAGCAATTTAGTTATTAAAGCTTTTGCGGATGTGGAGCTCCTCATCACTTTGCGAAAAGGCAGGTATGGCATGGCACAACCGCTGGCCAGCTATTTGCCAGGATTGGACTCGGAGGCGTTCGTATGCATGTTGGCAAGCTCTACGGAGAGGGTGAAATTTGCTCCGACATGAGGGGCTATTGTAGAGGTCGGGACCAGGATTACAGGGCTGTTGGTCGCCACGGGCCTGGAGTTGTAGGCGAAAAGGAGGAGAGCCATCAAAACGAATATGCCTGCTATCGTCCACTTGAGTGCAAGATGCCTGTCTTTGCCTTTCAATTCAACCAGCTTTTTGATATGAATCAGGCACCAATTTATATATTCCTTTGTGCACGCCGTGGCGTTGCCGGGTTCTGGGCGTTGGCCTGGCGATAGGTGCAAAGATTAATAATTTGCAAATTCGCATTAAAATCCGTGGTGGACTTGGGCTATGAAGCTGTGAACCAGGAGGAGCTTGACTTTGCCTACAGGTATCCTTTCTCAAAGGAGGCTAGGGGCATCATAGCGCAGAGCGGCGGCGGATTCGATGAGCGCTTCGCAAGGGCAGGCGCGGTAAGGGTGGAGGAGGACCTCAACAGGGCGGACCAGAGCATGCCTTCCACTCCGATAAGCTCTATGAGATACACCTACCTGCTCAGCTACGTCTATTCAAGGATGATAATAAGCGCGATAAACAGCCCTTACCATACGAAGAGGTACGCGCACGAGGAGGCAGTGCGCGCGAGGAAGGCGCTCGAGGCGGACACGTTCGACCGCACGATGCGCATCTTCACTGAGCTCGGCATGCCGATGGGCTACATGGACGGCATGTTCACGATGAGGTTCGAGAGCTACCTGGCATTCGCGCCAAAAGGCGAAGGCTCGTCGCTGATACACCAGGGGCTTGATAAGGGCGTTGTCTACATTGACAAGGCCGGCGCTGCGCGTGTCGCGGAAGGCGCGATAGAGAAAGCGGTGCTCAAGAACCTCCCGATAAGGCAGGCTGAGCTGCCGAAGGAGATATCGAGATATGCGAAGCAGGTGAGGCTCCCCGCGATAAGGACAGGCCCGCTCTTTGACAAGGGCGCCAAGGGCAGGTATGCGTGGATAGAGAAGGTGCTGGCCACGCCGATAGCCGATGTTAGGCACAGGACCGTTAACCTCGTGCTGGCGCCGTACCTCACGAATGTCAGGGGCATGGGGGAGGACGAGGCCGCGGACATAATCAACGCTTACATAGAGAGATGCAAGGAGATCAACCCAGAGACGAAGATAACCCCTGCTTACGTCAAGTACCAGTGCAGGTACGCTAAGGCCAAGGGCATGAGGCCGCTCTCGCTGGAGAATGCCAGGGAGCTTTATAGAGGGGTGCTTGACCTTGCCTGACGTGCCCGTGGAGAAGTACACGCTCTGCTACGTATGCGGGAATATCTCGAAGCGCACATGCCATTTCTGCGGGAGATCGGTATGCAATGAGCATTACGACACGGTCCTTGGCATCTGCACGATCTGCAGGCTCGGCAAGAGGGTGCCGCGCCAGAGGGTCAATAGCTCAGTATGAAGTCGCCTGCTGACGTCCCGTTGGGGAACGCCTTGCCGTTCTGGGCCTCAACCGGCAGCCCTATCTCGTTCGCGACCCTGGTGAGCTCCGAGATGTCTACGAGCCTCTCCGTATAGAGTTCGGTGTAGGTTATGTTTGCCTGAGTGACCCTCCTTATCCTGAAGGTCAGCTGCTGCAGCATTCCGTTCCTGAGGACGCGTATCTTCATCGAGCCGATGCTCATTGCCTGCTTGGCCTTGGCCGAGAGTTCCATTCAAACGAAGAGAGATTGCAAGATAATAATAATAAGTTATACTTCGAGTAATATTATCTATGTATTCAAGCTACGTGGCGCTGACAATTTTCTTCCTCTTCTCCTTATTCATGCCCCTCTCCATGATACTCACCTCGATAATGTTAAGGAACAGGACCCGTACCAACGCCGTCGGCAGGAAGCCCTACGAGAGCGCGGAGATAAGCGTCGGGAACAGGATAAGCATAATGAACGAGTACCTTCATTACTTCTCGATATTCATCGCCTTCGAGATCCTCGTGGTCTTCGTGCTGCTCTGGGTCGTTGCCGCGCCACTGCTCTCCTTCAGCGACAGCCTGATCGTGCTTGCGCTGCTGGTGCTCGGATTTATATTTGAGATGTTGATAATGATGCTTTCAAAGGGACTGGGTCGTTGAACCATGGCCGAGACAAACCAGTATGATGAGCAGAGGGCCGCTAACGCGAAGAAGGAGATGGACGCGCTGGTGTACGAATCGCTCAAGACACACGAGGTGAAGCCGAACGCGATCTTCGCGAAGCTCTCCGAGATAACGAAGGCCATGCCCATAGCCAATAAGATGGTCAACTGGTCGCGCGTCAATTCGCTGTGGCCTATGCAGTTCGGCCTTGCGTGCTGCGCAATAGAGCTCATGGACTTCGGCAGCGCAAGGATAGATTCTGAGCGCAAGGGCTACCTCTTCTTCAGGGCCACGCCGAGGCAGTGCGACGTCATGATAGTCGCAGGCTGGGTGACCAAGTCGATGGTGCCGGAGATCAAGAGGCTTTACGAGCAGATGTCGAAGCCAAGATACATAGTTGCCTTTGGCGAGTGCGCTACGTGCGGAGGGCCGTGGTGGGAGAGCTACAACATAGTGAAGGGCATAGACCAGGTGCTTCCCGTCGACGTCTTCGTTGCAGGATGCCCTCCGAAGCCGGAGAACCTCTTCGCCGCACTGATGAAACTTCAGGCAAAGGTTGGTGGTAATATTGAAGGTTGAGCGCGAAAAATTCTCCGAGACGGTGGACAAGATGAGGAAGGAGGGCTTCGACTACCTGGTCAAGATAACAGCCGTTGACTACGGCGACCATCTGGAGGCCGTTTACATGCTCAGGAGCATCGCAGGAAACAAGGATGAGACGCTTGAAGTGCAGATGCCCGAGGACGACGCATGGATGCCGACCATAATACACCTGTACAAGGCCGCCGACTGGTACGAGCGCGAGATGCATGAGATGTTCGGGATATCGATAAAGGGCAGGCGCATGGACAGGCTCCTGCTCGAGAAGTGGGACGGCATCGACCCGCCGTTCAGGAAGACCTTTGTTTGGGACACGCCTTACAGGACCGACGAAGGGAAGAAGTGATCTTATGACGATAACTAGGATAAATATAGGACCCGTGCATCCGAGCACGCACGGGGTTCTCAGGCTTGTGGTCGACATAGAGGGCGACACCATAGTGAAGGTCGAGCCCCACATAGGCTACCTCCACAGAGGGGTTGAGAAGCTGGCGGAGACAAGGATGTACATGCAGATACCGCCATACACGGAGAAGCTTGACTACGTTGCGCCGATGTCCTACGACGACGCCTACGTGGCCGCAGTCGAGGCCGCGCTCGGCGTCGATGTGAAGGAGCGCGCCCAGTACGTGCGGGTGATACTGCTCGAGCTCCAGAGGATAGCGAGCCACCTCTTCGGCATAGGGGCCATGTGCAACGACATGGGACAGATGTTCACCGTTTTCATGTGGGGTTTCAAGGACAGGGACATCGTGCTCAAGCTCCTTGAGGATGCAACAGGCTCCAGGATGTTCTACGTAAACATGAGGCTCGGCGGCCTGGTGAGGGACCTGCCCCCGGGCTTTGAGGATGAGGCCCTCGAGAAGCTCGACTACATCGACAGGCGCATAAAGGAGTACGAGAGCTACCTTGAGAAGAACAGCATATTCATGGAGAGGACCAAGGGCATAGGCGTACTTGACACTGAAGCTGCGATAAACCTCGGGATAACCGGGCCGCCGCTGAGGGCCTCGGGCGTGGACTACGACGTCAGGAAGAACAATCCATACTACGTGTACGAGAAGCTCCACTTCAGCCCAATGGTCCTGTACAGCAGCGACAACTTTGCAAGGTACAAGATAAAGATCATGGAGATAAAGGAGAGCATAAGGCTGGTCAGGGAGGCCTTCAGGCTCATGCCTGAAGGCGATGCGCTTGGCATGCCCGTGAAGCTTAGGAGTCCCGACACCAAGAACAGGATTGTGCGCGTGAGCAGGGAGCTGCCGAGGGGCGAGTGCGTCATGTACATGGTCGGGGACCAGCAGAAGCCGTACAGGCTCTCGATAAGATCGCCTAATTTCATAAATCTTGCCGCCCTTGACGAGATGTCAAGGGGAGGGCGCATTGCGGATCTCTTCGCTACGATGGGAAGTCTTGACCTGGTGATGGGCTGTGTTGACAGATGAGATAGCAAACTTCATACCTTCGCTGCTGGCCTCGCCGAGCCTGCTCTACAACGTAATCGGCCTGGTCATATACGCGGTGGTTGTCGCGATAATATTCTCGCTGTTCAGCTACGTGATGGGATGGCTTGAGAGGAAGATAATAGCGAAGGCGCAGTACAGGCACGGGCCGACATACGTGGGAAAATGGGGCATCTTCCAGAACCTTGCCGATCTCGTGAAGCTGCTGTCGAAGGAGGAGATAGAGCTGGACAATGCGGACAGGCTCCTCTTCATGGCTGGCATACCGCTCCTTGTCGCAGCCGCCATATTCACGATCTTCCTCCTGCCGCTCTCGCCAACGATGCAGGCCACCAACCTCAGCTTCGGCATACTGCTGGTCTTCGTGATAATAGCGTTCACCCCGATACTCCTGTTCATTGCCGCATTCTCCAGCGGCAACAAGTTCGCCGACATCAGCGCGCAGAGGTCGGTGCTGATACTCTTCAGCTACGAGATACCGATGATACTGGTGATCGCGGCTATCGCGCTCCTGGCCAAGGGATACAACATACAGGACATAGTCGGAGCGCAGTCGCCATACTATTTTGCGGTGCTGATGCCTCTGGGACTTGTGATAATGTTCATAGGCATGCTCGCCGAACTCGAGAGGCACCCGTTCGATCTCAGGGAAGCGGATTCGGAGCTGATAGCCGGATGGCTCACTGACGTGAGCGCGCCTTACTATGCGCTAGCCCTATTCCTGGACTATGCGCGCGTCTTCATGGGCAGCGTGCTCATGGCCATACTCTTCTTCGGAGGCTGGCTCGGTCCGCCGATGATACCGCTGCCCGGCCTCTTCTGGCTCATACTGAAGGCCTTCCTCATAGGCATCTTCATAATATTCATACGCGCAACGGCATTCAGGATGCGCATTGACCGCGTGCTGAGGTTCGGGTGGTCATGGCTCGTGCCGCTCTCAATAATAAACCTTATCATTACATATATCATATTTGTCAGGTGAGACCATGCTAGGGCCGCTCGGAAAGACGATAAAGGCTTCCACTGAGAAGGGATTTACTGTAGAGTTCCCAGAGCAGAGGGAATCGCTCCCCGACAGCTACAGGGGCATGCTGAAGCTCGACATGGAGACGTGCATAAGCTGCTCAGCCTGCGCTATAATCTGTCCCAACAAGACCATAACGATGGTTAACGTCCTCACCGAGCGCGGCATGAAGGTGATGCCGCAGATCGGCATTGAGAGGTGCCTCTTCTGCGCGCTGTGCGAGGAGGTCTGCCCGCCGAAATGCCTTACGCTTACGAAGAACTATGACTACGAGGCCTATGACAAGAGGGAGTTGCTGAAAAGACCCGAGGATCTCGAATAGGTATATGGGGATGGTGCTCTCTGAGATTGTATTTGCAGGCATAGCGATACTGACTGTCGGTTCGGCCCTTATGCTGTTCATGCTCAAGAAGCTCATACACGCCGTTGTCTGCATCACTCTGGCCTTCATAGGTGCGGCCCTGATGATGCTGTTTCTCGGGCAGAGCCTCTTCGCCCTCCTGCTGATGCTGGTCTTCATAGGCGGCATCTCCACCTACCTTGTCGTTGCGGTGGCGACAGAGGAGAAGAAGGCGGTGATGATAAACCAGAAACTCTTCATAGGCGCGGTCACGGTCTTCACGCTCACCATGGCGATCTCCATACTGCCGCAGGTGGCGGCCCCGCAGACCCTTCCCGCGCAGACGGGAATGGCCGACCTCCTCTCCCAGTTCATACAGGGGCAGTACCTCATCCTGTACCTCCTGGTGCTGCTGCTCTTCAGCACGGTGATAGGTGGCATACTTGTTATGAGAAAATTCGCAAAGCTGTTGATTTGATGATACCGCTATTCTATTTCATTACGGTCAGCGTCGTGATGCTCGCGATAGGCCTTGCAGGCATAGCGAGCGACAGGCATCTGATAGTCATAGTGCTTGGGGTGGAGCTCATACTTGTCGCAAGCATCATCTCGCTAGTGGGCTTCTTCACGTACAGCCAGCCGCAGAACACGGATGCCATAGCCATGCTCCTGGCGCTCTTCGTAGTCGCAGCTGTGGAGGTGATCGCGGTGATAACCTTCTACGTCCACATGAAGAGCATGAACGTTGACTTCGACGTCACTAAGCTCTCGAGGCTGAAGTGGTAATATGCTGCCGTTGGTGATGTTGCTGCCGCCGATCGTTGCGATCGCAGGGATAGCGGTGCTGCGCGAGCAGCAGTACGCCAGGTACATAGCGCTGGCAGCGTCGCTCGCAAGCCTCGGGCTGCTGTTCCTTGTGGGTTACGGAGAGTACCAGATGCAGTGGTTCCAGGTGGGGCCATACGCGCTGGACATAACTACGCTTGTGACGCCGGTCAACATGCTGCTGCTCACGGTCATAGCGCTGATCACACCGCTGATAGTCTTCTACTCCTTCGGATTCATGGACGTGGAGAGCGAGCAGAGGCGCTTCTACATAGAGATACTTGCATTCACAACCGCGATGCTTGGCTTTGCGATGAGCGGAAACTTCATAATGCTCTTCGTCTGCTGGGAGTTCCTCAGCCTTACGAGCTACCTGCTGATAGGCTTCTGGCACCTAAGGGAGCGCGCGGTAAAGGCGGCAAGGAAGGCGCTCACGGTGATATTCATAGGCGACATCGCCCTCCTTATCGCCATAGTAATGTTCTTCAGCGTCTTCGGGACCCTTGACTTCAGCGTGATAGTCGCGAACCTCGGCAACACGGCACTGTCAGGATCCCTATACTTCGCCGTGATCATGCTGCTCATAGCAATATTCACCAAGTCCGCGCAGTTCCCATTCCAGGAATGGCTCATCGACGCAATGGAAGGCCCTACCCCGGTCTCGGCATTCCTACACTCGACAACGATGGTCAAGGCAGGCGTGTTCGTTACGATAATGCTACTGCCGCTGCTCAGTTTTGCGGGTGTTACGCAGTTTGTGCTGATATTCGCGGTGCTTACGGCTGTCATAGCTACCCTCAACGCGCTGAAGGAGAGGCACATAAAGAAGGTCATCGCATACTCTACGATACAGGAGCTTTCGCTGATGCTCATAGCCGTCAGCAGCTCGGCTCTCATCGCGGGTGTTTACTTCTTCTTCGCGCAGAGCTTCTACAAGGCGCTGCTCTTCTTCTCCGCAGGCTCGGTCATGAAGGCCACGGACAAGGAGGACCTTCATGAGGTGTCTGGGCTTGGATCCGACAAGCTCGCCGTGATCTCCACGCTGTTCGGCGTACTTTCGCTGGCGGGCTTCATACCGTTTGACGGATTCTTCGCGAACGTGGGCCTCGGGTCTTCCATCAGCAACCTTTATGTGTACGCCATAATATCAGCAATAAGCCTGATCACAAGCATGTACATCTTCAGGTGGTTCTTCTACGCAAGCACTGAAGCGAGGGACGGCGGCGTCAGACTCGGATACGAGAGGCTGCCTAGGAGCATGGCCCTGTGCATGGCGATCCTTGCTGCTTCTACGCTCGCGGCATCAATATTCTTCACGCAGATAAGCGGCTTCCTCAAGTATAGCGGCTACTACGACTACGCATCCTACGGCACGCCTCTGCCCGGTCTGGGCTCTGCGCTGGCAAGCCAGGGCACCCTCGTATTCCTGGCAATAATAGCCGCAGGAGCGGCGATCAGCTACATGATCTACGTAAGGAACGTGCTGAAGGAGAAGAAGGACAGCTTCCTCTCATTTGTCCACACCGGAAGGCTCTTCGCATTCTTCTACGCTATAGCCGCAAGGGCTGCATGCCTGCTTGCCGACGGGGCAGGGGCGTTCGACGAGCGCGTCAGCGAGATGTTCGACACCTTCGGCAGGATGACGATGGCCTCGGGGCTCGGCATACGAAGGATCTCGGTCGGTAACATCAACCTTTACATGTTCATAGTGATGGCAGGCATACTCGTGCTGCTTGCCTATCTTTATCTGTTGGTAGGATGATCGTCTCCCCGTCTTTGGCGTTCCTGGTCTGCTCGGTGCTGCTAGTAATAGGTGGCATAGCCGTAAGGACGCTGAACAGGCCAAAGGCCCAGTTCGCGTTCAACGTCCTGCTGATGGCGATACTACTTGCGATTGCAGCGGTGCTGATGCTCACTGGCTCGAAAGGGTCATACTTCAGCCTCATATCCGTCAATCCGTTCTCGCTGTTCTTCATATTCCTGTTCACGCTGGGCATGCTGCTTGTCAACATAGTGGCGTTCTCAACCTCGAAGAACTATGCCGATTTCTCCGTGCTTGCGAACTTCGCCTTGATAGGAATGTACATCGTGGCATCATCGCTCTCGCTGATAGGCATCTTCATAGGCCTTGAGCTCGCAAGCCTTCCGGCAGTTTTCATAATCCTTCTTGAAAGGAGGGCGATAGAGCCTGCGGCGAAGTTCTTCATAATGGCGTCGATTGCCATAGCCCTTTTCTCGTTCGCTACAGTGCTCACTTACGGATCGACGAACAGCTTCATGCTCCAGCAGTACTCCGGAAGCGGCATACTGCTTTTCGCCGCGGTGCTGTTCATAGCCTCGATAGGCTTCGACGCCTCCATATTCCCGTTCAATGTCCTGATACCCGACGTCTACGAGGGCTCCCCCTCCTACATAACGTCCATGCTCGGAGGGGTCAACAAGAAGATGGGCTTTGCGGCGCTGATACAGGTGCTGATCCTGATCTTCATCGCTTACAAGACGACATTCATGGTAATCGCGATACTGTCGGTCTTTACGATGTTCTATGGGAACATAGTGGCACTGCTGCAGAGCAACATAAAGCGCATGCTAGCCTACTCGTCGATATCGCAGGCGGGGTACATACTCATAGGCATCGCCGCTGAGGGCCAGGCCGGCCTTGCGGCGAGCCTGGTGCAGATATTCGCGCACATGTTCCTATTCGTAGGGATAATGGCTGTAGTGGCGGTGCTTGAGAGGAGGAACAGGGTGCAGATAGACGAGTACATAGGCCTGAACGACGAGAACAGGTTTGCGGCATTCGCGATAGCCGTCTTCATGCTCTCCCTGATAGGCATGCCCTTCACTACGGGCTTTATCGGAAAGCTGCTGATATTCGTAAGCGCGGTCAATGCAAACCTCACCTGGCTCGCCGTGATAGGTATCGTGAACAGCATAATATCGATCTTCTATTACCTGAAGGTGATAATGGCGATGTACACCAGCAAGGCGAACCCGAAGAACCTTGTACTGGGCAGGGGCGTGACGGCGGTTGTGTGGGTCTGCCTTGCACTTACCATATTGCTTGGGATCTATCCCGTTCCGCTCATAAACATTGCAAACGGCGCCGCAGGATACCTGTTCAGCATAACGTCGCATGTGATGTGAGCGCATCGGTTAATGCAACGGTTTTTAATCTACGTGCACAATTCTATCCTTGCAGCTGATGGCATGGACAGGTTTCTGCAATCGATAGAGTACCTAGAATCCCTCATGGGAAAGGAGCGGGACAAGGATAGGACGGCAGGCATGAGAAGGATGAATGCGCTACTCGATGAGATGGGAGATCCCTACAGGGCTTACCCCACGGTGCATGTCGGTGGCACAGCTGGCAAGGGCTCCACTTCGATGATGCTCGCAGAGATGCTCAGGAATTCAGGATTCAGGACAGGGCTCCACGTTTCACCGCACCTCGAGGACATAAGGGAGAGGATGCAGGTCGATTCGAAGTTTATGACAGAGGCGGAGTTTGCGGACCTTGTAGATTATCTAAGGCCAGTCGTGGAGAGGGTACGCAGAGCAGGCGGATGCGGGTGGCCATCGTATTTCGAGGTCCTGCTTGCCATCACATTCGAGCATTTCAAGAGGAAGAAGGTGGACATTGCAGTGATAGAGGTTGGCATGGGCGGCAAATATGATGGCAGCAACGTGATAAAGCCGTACGTTGCGGTACTCACGAACGTAGGCCTGGACCATACGGAATATCTAGGCGATACCGTGGAGAGGATCGCAATGGAAAAGGTAGGCATATTCAAAGGGGGCATAGATGTGTTGACCGGGGTCGACCAGCCAAGCGTCATCAGGATAGTCGAGGATGCGGCAAGGGATGAGGGCTGCACGCTCTTCAGGCTAGGCAAGGACATACAGTACCGGCAGGTGGAATTCCGAAAAAGCTCGATGAAGTTCGACCTGGAGTTCGAGGGAAAGAAGTACGACAACATAATACTTGGCGCGCTGGGGGAACATCAGGTAAGAAACGCATCGCTCGCCTTCTCCGCAGCGGCGAGGCTACGAAACCACGGGATACAGATAAGGGAGAGCACGGCAAGGGAGACGCTGCGCGAGATAAGGCTTCCGGGCAGGTTCGAGGCGCTGGGAAGAAACCCAACGGTCATAATCGATGGCGCGCACAATCCAATGAAGATGCACGCTCTTTCGGAGACGCTCAGGCGCTTCTACAGGCCCAAGACGCTGAAGACGGTGTTTGCCGCAAGCAAGACCAAGGACATAGCCAATATGCTTGAGATAATCGGCGGGCTGACAGACCAGTTTTACCTCACGAGATTCCAGGCCGCAACGGACTTCGGCAGGAAGATGGCCTGCGACCCCGAAGAGCTCAGGGAGAAGACGGATATACGCTCGATGACTTTCGACGATGCTCCAGCGGCTTACGAAGAAGCGGTAAGGGATGCAGGGGCCAATGGCACCGTGTGCATAACTGGCTCCCTCTATCTAGTAGGGGAGCTTAGGACCTACATAAAGAACAGGGCTAAGCCCTGACGCTGTCGACGGAATACCTCAGTTGAACGGCTTCATCTGAGAATTTCTTAACGCCAATTAGGCTAAGCCTTGCATTGAACGCCGTGCCTGAGAACAGGTTTGTCCCTTCGCCGAACGCGGATGAATCGATGTCCAGTATCAATTCGTCTACCAGGCCTGCGCGCATGAAAGACGCGTTAAGACCGCCTCCGCCGCCTATGAGTGCCGACCCGAAGCCCCTGCGCCTAAGCATGTCGGCCGCTTCATCCACCGATCTTACAAATGATACATTGCCGGAGCTCTTAGCAGTGCGGTGCCTCGAACAGACGACCACAAAAGGCCTGCCGATCTTGCCGAAAGTGCCGTGCTCCAGCATTATATCGTATGTGCGGCTGCCGACCACAATGGCCTTGAAGCGCTTTGCTATGGAATAGTAGCTCTTCCACAACGCCTTATTTGAGATCGGCCTGTCTCCGCTGCCGGCGATGTTGCCGTTTACGGTCTGCGCCGCGTATAGAGTGAACTTCATTAGTTGCACCAAGGAAGCATAGACTCAGGCGGGTTCAATCAATTTAAAGGCTAATGCGGCGTTCAGTGTCCGGCTGGTCACGGCCCATCACTATCCCGGCTGGCGTGATCTCGACATTATACTGCGAGCTCTTGAATTTTGAATAGCGGAGCTTGATTATCGAGCCGACGTGGGCTATCATGTCGCCTCTCGGGACATTCCTAAGCCGCAAGATGCCGTCAAACATCGATTCCTCGAAGAGGCCAGGCACCTTTGGTACATCGTTTGGCGGAGCCTCTATTGTAATGACGCTCGTGGTGCCAACATCATGGAGCTTCTCCGCAATGAAGTTTATCATGCGGGTAAAGGCCCTGTCATTCTCTATCAGCGCCCTGAAGAGGCTGAGAGAATCGATTGCGAGCAGCTTCGAGTCATTGGCCTTTGTCTCGTTTATTATCTCGTTTATCAGGACGGTTATTATGCTCCTGTCCCTTATCTCTGCGTCTATCTCTTTCTCGTATATATTTATAACGCCCTTCTGGACGAGGGTGTTCACGTCCCTTAACAACGGGAACGCCGCTGCAACGTTCTTCAGGAGATCCTGCCTGGTCTGGTCCAATGTTATGAATGTGCATGGTATCCCGATCCTCGCATTGTTGTAGATTATCTGGAATGCCAGCAGCGTCTTGCCCGAGCCGGAATCCCCCATAAGCAGATTTTGCGTCCCTTCGGGAAATCCGCCGTACAGCATATCGTCCAGGCCTTTAATCCCGGAGCTGACACGCGCAATCTGGCCAACCTCACTCGTGCCTGCTGATCTCGCCATTATCCTCAATCCCCGATCACGCCATCATGTTAAGGGCGGGCAAATGGCAAGGAATATGACTGTTGACGTCGCCTTTCTGCGCAGATGCTCCTTTAACCACACGCTACCCATGACACCCACTTTAGCGTAGTTATTGGGTCTTCCTTAATATTTAATATTATGCCCTAGAGGCCAAAGCCCTAAAGTGATGGTTTTAGGCTTTGTTGCATAAGTAAGACTTCTGCAACACTGTAGTTACTTTTGCAACAGTTTGAGATCTATGTTATCTCAGATTTATGCTTGGCAAGAAATTCCTTAATAAGAGAACTTGCAAAGTAAGAGCGTGATATGCTGTAGTCCTCTTTGAGTAGTTTTGCTATTGTATTAACCTGTGCTTTACTAAAGACCGTACCTTCTTCTTCAATGTCCATCAATAGTTTTAAACTGAGTTTAACTTCACTGAAATCAAAAGTTTTTGCAAGGTTTGTAATCAGATCATCTAATGATAGAACCTTCATTTTAAACATGGTTAAGATTAATTTTGAAAAAGTGTCATCGAAAGTTCCCCAGCCTTTCAATGCTTGATATTTATTCATGAACCCATACGGTGTTGTTTTATCTACTGATATTGGTATTATTTTCTGATTAAGAATTATGGCCATACCACACTCTTGATCAGTCCAATCGGACGCTT
>JAGWHJ010000040.1 GCA_028866835.1 Microcaldota archaeon
TACCGGCCAGCTAGCCTCGGCGACGTCATTGGCCAGGCGCCCATAGTCGAGCGCCTTCGTGCATTCGTGAAGGACAACAACTTCCCCAACATGATCTTCTCGGGGCAGGCGGGGATAGGCAAGACCACATGCGCCATAGCCATGGCCCGTGAGCTCTACGGGGACCGCATAAACGAGGCCTTTCTCGAGCTCAACGCCAGCGATACGCGAGGCATCGACGTCATAAGAGGGCGCGTGAAGGAGTTCGCCAAGACACTTCCGCTTTCGAGCGGCACACTGAAGATAATCTTCCTCGACGAGGCAGACGCCCTCACCGCGGAGGCGCAGCACGCCCTCAGGAGGACGATGGAGAAGTATTCCTCCTCGACAAGGTTCATACTCAGCGCAAATTACGCGAGCAAGATAATAGAGCCCATACAGAGCAGGTGCGTGGTGTTCAAGTTCAAGCCGCTGAACGAGTTCGAGATGAGAGAGTACATAAAGCGCATAACCGACAAGGAGGGCCTTTCTGTAGACGAGAAAGCCACCCAGGCCCTTCTCTACGTGAGCGACGGCGACCTCAGGAAGCTGACCAACGTGCTCCAGGGGGCAGTGACGCAGGAGAAGAAGCTCACGGAGCAGAACATATACAACATAGCATCGCAGGCGAGGCCGAAGGAGGTCGCGGCCATGCTCAGGTATGCCATTTCCGGCGACTTCATCAAGGCCAGGAACGAGCTAAACACGCTCTTCCTTACCTATGGAATGGGCGGCGAGGACGTCCTCCTCCAGTGCTACAAGGAGGCCATGAACCTCTCCGTTGACGACAAGACGAAGCTGATGCTGATAAACGCAATAGGCGATTACAACTTCCGCATTGTCGAGGGCGCGAACGACAGGATCCAGCTGGAAGCGATGCTTGCGAAATTCGCATTGCTGAACAAGTAAAAACAGCCGTTTGTCGTCGTAAAATTAGCAACGTAACCCACCGATAGATTTAAAAAGGTTAGCACCCTCATCTATGCGTGGTAACATGGCAAAACAACAGCCAAACTGGACCGGATGGGGCCTAAAATTCATAGGCAGCTTGGTCTACCTTTACGTAGTATACCAGCTATGGAGCAATCCATTACCGAGCGGCAGCCTCTCCGGATCGCTAGCAGCATTGGGACTAGGAGTGCTATTCGCAGTAGCAGTCTTGAGCACGGTCTCATTGTTCCTGATGACACTGGCTAGTATCAAGATGTACGACAAAGAGATGGCAATGTGGGACTGGAAGACCATAATGTGGAGCGGTGGCTCCCTTGTAATCCTCACCATAGCGGGAGGAGCTGCAGGAACATGGACGGCGGTCGCATTGCTCGGCTTTGTGCTGGCATCTCTCGGGGCTGGAATGTCCAAGATGTAAGTAGGGCATCCCTGGCTTTTCTAGAGACACAATCTTTTCCTTTTTCTTTTTTATTTCATCTTCAAATGCACAGCGTGAGCCATGCAGAGGCAACTGCAAGTAAACCGAATGCGTGTGGAATGGTTATAAACCTTCGAGCTCCCATAGCGTTCAGTTTCTATGGATACTAAGCTCCTAGCAGGCATTGCGGTCATAGCCATAATCGCGATCGCAGGTATGGTCCTCATGAGCGTAAGCAATTCGGCATCGGGCTTGCCCGCCAGCGCTATAAACGGCTCGCAGCAGGGCAGTCTCTCCACAATCAACCGGACTGCCGCCCAGCAGCCTGCGAACTCGTCCAATGTGCTCTTCGCAGGCACCCAGTACGCGGCTTATTCATACCAGGTGTATCCTGGGAATCTCTCCCAGGAGGCCCAGGCGGCCCTTTCGGGGTTCAACCTGACCTCAACCTCTTTGCAAAACGGTTCTGCAAGGGTAAAGATAGCGCTAATCGGGACAAGCCAGTACCAATACCTTATATTAAAGCCAGCATACAAGCTGTACATCATAGAGACAAGCTTTGGGGACGACGGCTTCAGCATGGATTCATCCCTCGGGGACGACGGCTTCGTTGTGGTAGACCCCAACGGCTATGTATCCGCGTAGCATTGGTAGAATGAATATACTAAACCAGCCGGTCAGTTCAATGTACATATGGGCCATAGCCCTGCTCTCGCTCCTTGCGGCACTGTCCGCATACACGCTTCATGTCCTTCCATTGCCCTTCATCTTCGCAATAGCCGTCGGCGGGCTTGCCGAGATGGCCATGACAAAGTTCTACCTTAAGCATCCACTGAAGGTGCCCTACTCCGGGCTGATAACAGGGCTCATAATAGGCTCCCTGGCTCCGGTGAATTCGCCCTTGGCCTTGATCCTGATAGCATGTGTAATAGCCATACTGTCAAAGTTCCTTATTCAATACAAGAGCACGAACATCTTCAATCCTGCCGCCCTCGGGCTCATAATAGCGCTCCCGATCTTCGGCCTTGGCGTCGAGTGGTGGGCGGCAAGCAATTACGATGTATACGGCATAGCGATAACCCTGTCTCCGGTCCTTGTGATGCTTGCCCACGAAGCAAAGCGGCTACCGGCAGCGCTCTCCTTCGCCCTTGTCAGCCTGATACTTGCATTAGCAATCGGCGCGAAGGGAAATGTTTCCCTGTCAACTGCAGTGGTACTGCTGTTCGGGATAAACTACTTCTTTGCGTTCGTGATGCTTGTAGAGCCGAAAACCTCGCCCAACAACAACTACGCGCAGATAGCATACGGCGCTTCCATAGCGGTCCTTTACCTTGCATTCGAGTTCCTAAGGGTGCCAGAGGCGTCGCTTGCCGTGCTCCTGCTGGGCAATGCCTTATACCTGGTTTACAGGATGTATGGGAGGCGCTGAAAAATGGGTTGCAGGGGAAGAGAACAGAACCAAAAGTTCATATCTTTTTGTAGCTACAACATGCTACAAATCATCCTAATGGCATGCGCTTTTTATCGTCTTTTTCTCTTTTGAAGGATTTCAGCCTTTTGTTACCTAAAACATCAAAACTTTCATCTATTACATTATAGACTTCTTTCTTTACTATCAGACTATACTTTTTCAGATAGCTATTAAGCCTGCGCTTATCTATCTTTTTTGTAATTGCAGCATAAACTTGTGTGCTGAACGGCGTGTGGAAGTATACTGAATCTATCAATGTCTTTTCAATATCTGCCATAGGTATGTACATATCTTTATACTGGACCATACTGTATCCAAAAAACTTGCTTTTTTGCACTTTCCGTATAGTTGCATTTCTTCCTAGTAGTTCTATACTGCCTTTTCTAACTCTGTTGGTTGTTATTATGCTTATGGGAGTCATATAATCCCACAGCTTATAGTGTGTTAGCGAAGTTTCCATGCCATAGTAGAATGGCGAAAATGCAAAACCCCCTATCATAGGGTCTTCATGAAGCGTGTAGTGTCCTTTCCAAATAGCAAATACTCTCGAACTCTTTACCATATTGTGAATAAAAATTTTGTAAT
>JAGWHJ010000024.1 GCA_028866835.1 Microcaldota archaeon
TGACCTTGAACTCATATTTTGCAAAATATCTTTCAAGTTTAAATTCTTCAATTTGCACGCTATCATTAGCGTATTAATAATATTAAACACCAGCATATTCCACTTGTTGTCTAAATAGAAATTTCGAATGGGTTTATAAACCGGGCATCACAAATAAATATGGCAGCCTGCGTCTTTTGGCTAAACTCTGACAACCTTTAAATATGACTGCATCAGCAAGGAAATTATAATCAATCGATGCTTATGGCAATCCATGTAAGGGAACAAGAGCGACCAAAGGTAATAGTGGTTAATCCGGCTCACGGTAATGAACCATACATTCTTGGCACCGCCATAGCCATGGCTGTGCGTGACCGTCTCGCAGAAAAGGGCATAGGGCATGTGCGCATACTTGTTCCCCTGATGTACGGCGAGCGACAATTGAAGATCCTGAGCGAGGAGCAGCATGAGGATCCTTTCGCCATATATCTGGACGAGGGTTTCGGTAAAATGCTCAGAGAGGTCGTGTTTGAAAATGGAGACTTTGCGCAACATCTAAGCCGTTTGAACTCCCGCTTCGATGCTGTCAGCGGCCTTGTTAGCAATAGATTTGCAATCGATGCGCCTCCTATAGAAGCAAGGTCTTTGGGCACAGGAAGCACCGTTTGGATATATCCCAGTGACGTCATTGCTACAATAGACACCGCTGCAAGGATTCCCGTCCCCGCACCAAAAAGATACTTTGCATTTCCAACACTCACGTCTGAAATTCTCGCCGAAGCCCAGGAACAGCCGGGGTGTCTGGGGTTCAGCAGGGTGGACATGGAAAAGGTCAGGGCAAGGATGGCAGAGATGGAAGCTGGGTATTCCCAGGTCTTCATTCCGGAGGTAAATTCCCTGTCTTTCAAATACGCAGATGACCTTTCAGGCCAGCCGACCGTCATAGAAGGTAGGAGCAGGGTCTATACACCTGCAACAAAGGCGGAAGTAGCGCCCACCTCCGGGAATGTCGACATCCCTGGCATCTATGCGATGTTCAGCGGGACGAAGGCGACGAGGGAGCAGAACCTGGCCCTAGTAAGCCACCTAAGAGAATCCGGCATCGCGGTCTACATGCCTGAATGGGAAACCACCGTGCAAGGCGCGATACCCATCTCGCCTAGCGTGCTGCCATATAGGAATATCATGGCAATCTTCGGGAGGAGCGGATGGGGAACCGGATGGCAGGCCCAGAACCTGGCGAAACCATGGCTGGTAACCCCATATCATGCCGGCGATGATCCCGAGATATGCTTCAACAACATGACCATCGAGGCGCTCGGCATCGGAAAGGTACTGGATCCTGGGCGTCTTGACATGCAAGAGCTGAAGCGCCTTCTCAGGGACCTGCCCGCAGGTGTCGAGGCCGTAAACTCCAGGATCCGCGAGAAGTTCGGAACCCTCGACGGCATAGCGTACACCGCCGGGCATGTCGCTGAAGACCTGGCCACATCCTAAGGGACCGCGCTACTTCAGCAGCACCCCTCCATCAACCACGATCTGCGTCCCCGTCATGTAGGAGGACATGTCCGAGGCCAGGAACAGCGCCACCTTTCCGATATCGTCAGCTTCGCCGAGCCTGCCCATCGGTATCTTGCCAAGGAATTCCTCCAGGACCTTTTTCATGTCGGCATCCGGGGCCACCGGCATAGACTGCTGCAGCTTCTGGACACCAGGCGTGGCGATACCACCTGGAGCGATCGCGTTTACCCATATCCTGTATGGCGCAAGCTCCAGGGCTATGTTCTTTGTGAATCCCCACACCCCGTGCTTGGAGGCGTCGTAATGCGCCAAGCCTACAGAAGAAGGATGAAGCGCATCTATCGATGTTATGTTGATTATCTTGCCTCCCCTGCCCTGTTTTATCATCTGCTGCGAAGCGTACTTTGTGCATAGGAACGTGCCCTTGAGATTTATTGCAAGCACCGCCTCGAAGTCGGAAAGCTCCATCCTCAGCAGCGGTATTGACGGATAGATGCCTGCGTTATTCACCAGTATCTCTATCGATCCGTATTTCTTGACTGTCTCTTCCATGAGCTGCCTTACGTTCTCCTCGACCGAAACGTCTGTGGCTATGGCGGCCACGTCCAATCCCTTCCCTGAGAGCCGGTCCGCAGCCTCGATGCCCTCCTGCGCGGTCCTGTTCGCTATCACCACTTTGGCGCCAGCCTCAGCAAGCCTGTAGCTTATGCCATAACCAATGCCCAAGGCGCCTCCGGTAACTATCGCCGTCTTGCCATGCAGGTCTAGGAGCTTGTCCGTAGGCGTTATTTCCATGGTTGAACCTTTTTAGGTTTTGTCCGCGTCTTCTGCGACTTTGGGTGCCACAATCTAATCTGAGCGATTTTATATAAATCTGTGTTCACACATTAGGAATAACGGGCACATCCATTAAGACCGATGGTAAAAATGGGAAATGGGCATCTCGCATTCGTGGTGCAAAAGCACAGGGCCACTTCGCTTCATTACGATTTCAGGCTCGAGATCGGAGGAGTAATGCCATCCTGGTCCATTCCCAAGGGGCCGACGTTGGACAGCACAGTGAAGCGCCTTGCGCTGCCCACAACCGACCACGCCATGGAGTACAGGCATTTCGAGGGCGTTATCCCCAACGGAGAGTACGGCGCCGGCCCAGTGATGATATGGGACGAGGGCACCTACAATCCCGAGGTCGAGATAGGCAAAGGAATCAGGAAAGAGATCAAGGCCAGGGACGAGGCAGAAAAAATCGCGGCAAAGAGCCTCAAGGACGGCAACCTGAAGTTCCAGCTCTACGGGAAAAAGCTGAGCGGCTCCTTCGCCCTTGTCAGGACAATGGGCTTTGCCGGCAGGAAAGAGGCATGGCTTTTGATAAAGCATGCGGACAAGTTCTGCAAAGAGGGCTACGATGCAAAGGACTACGACTTCTCCGCGGTAAGCGGAAAACCGATGGATGATATATGATTCAGGCCCGCCCACGCAAAATATATTAAATTAAGGGGCATACCTTTGTCTGAGTGTGTTAAGCATGCCTAACCTGACATCAATTAGGTTCCTGATTTTGCCTTTGCTTATGCTGTATTTAACGGGCATCGCAGCTGCCGCGGTCAACAGCACAGTAGCCAGCTCCACACAGACGACATCAACAACCCTGAGCACCACCACCGCAGGGCCTGCACGAAACTACTCGACGACGATGCTTCCTACCTCCAGCACGACCACTGCGCCTGTCAACTATACGTCGACAATCACAAACGAGACGACCACTATCCCTGCCGGGCCCAGGCTGTATAGGTACAACCTGAGCGGCATCGGCGGCGTGCTCTACATAAACATGTCAAGATATACCATACTTGACCTCAACCTTACGTCGCCCGGAATATACGTCATGCTGAACACCACCTACAACTCTACCTTTCCGCTGGTGTTCTCGTTCCGGATCCCCCCCGATGTGAATGCGCCAAGCGGCTATGAAAGCCTGCTGATTGAAAACATCACGGTATCGTCAAACCACAGCATTGATCTAATGGCGATGTTCCATTACGCATGCTCGGATCAGCACGTCAGACCATACCAATTGATTAACGGAACATGGAAGGCCATAAGCAACTACACCAACGACCAGAACTCGTGCCTGCTGTCATTCAAGATCCCCGGCGATCCGATAATAGGGATATTTGCCAGAGCCGCCAACACCACCTCGACAACTACGCAACCAGCAATCACTTCGGCGACCATGCAATCGACCATCCCCCAGGCCACCACAAGCACAAGCCCAGCGCAGCCTTCAAACCAGGGCCAGGGCCCCACATACCTGTTGCTTGCAGTCGCCATACTCCTCGTATCGATAATACTGTATCTCCTGACAAGGCATAGGAGGAAGCCCATAACCTCCTTCCCAGAGCACCACATGAGCCAGGTCCGGGAGGCATATGCCTCCCCTCCAGGCAGCAGCGCAGATTCCGGCGAACAGCCGCCCCTGGATGCCGGCAATAATGGATGATCATATAGTAACAAACGAAATAGCCTTGCTTTTGCCTGTTGCCATAATACTCTTCATTCTAGCAAGGAGGGTCATCCGGAACATCAAAGGCGCTAAGTATTCAACCGCCAGCATCTTCATGGCTCCGGTGATCTACCTGTTTCTCACACTGTACCTTTTGGTGGGCCTGATGGCATGGCAGGACATCGCAATACTCATAGCCATCGCAGCGGGCACCGTAGCCGGCCTGGAGCTGGGCAAGCACTCCGACATATTCGAGAAGGACGGCAAGGTGCTGTACAGGAGGTCGAACGAGATAATGATCCTGTGGATAGTCGGCTTCGTGGTAAGGATAGGCATAGACTTCCTCTACAATCCCTCATTCGCCATGATCGCATCCGGCGAGCCGGCAAACGCCGCCGCAACGGCGCAGTTGGCCGTATACGAAACCAGCCCGGTAATATTCGGCGCGGACATGCTCCTGGCCCTGAGCGCAGGATTGCTGCTCGGGGAGGCAGTCATGCTTTACAGGAAGCACGGCTCAAGGTACGGAAAGGGATGAGCTAACCCTTCCTGCATCTTACTATGTAGGCGATCCCGAACAGGAACTCGCTGACCCTGACGCTTGAAAATCCGCCGCGCCTTATCTTGCCGATAAACCTCCGCCTGTCAAAGGCCGCCGTGCTCCCCGGAAGCCATCTGTACAGCTCCTTTTGAGCCAGCGCGCCGATCAGTTTCATGTAAGCAAAGTAGACATAGAAGGCAAGCCTTCCGAACCCGGTGCCCGGCATGGAGGTATCGAGTATGACCAGCGCGCCGTTCCTCCTAAGAACCCTGTGCGCCTCTTTAAGGAACCCGTCAATGTCATTGAAGTTCTTCACGGAGAAGGAGCAGGAGACCGCATCGAAATGGCCGCTCCCATAAGGCAGCTTGTAGACATTGGCCTTCACGAATTTTATCCCGCTGAGCCCGGCATTTTTTGCCTTTTCAGTGGCGACGCGGAGCATGTCTGCGTTAGCATCAATGCCAACCACTTCAGTATCAAGCCCGCGCTCCTTCGCAATCCTGCGCGTGAATATCGCCGTATCGCCCGTGCCCGTTGCCAGGTCCGCCACTATCGAAGGATCCGATTCCAGCGTCATCCCTGCTGCAAGCCTCCTAAGCGATGAATCCCTGAAGAAGCTCAGTATGCGATTAGTGCTGTCGTAGCCCCGGTGGGCCTGGGAGTACATCTCCGTTCCGTCGGCGCCCAGCAAACCACCTACTTGTTGCCGGTGACCAGGAAGGCCGCTCCAGAGACCAGTATGCTCATCTTTACGTTCCTGAAGCCCTGCTTCTGCAATATCCTTACGAACCCGTGCTTGTCGAACCTGTCCACGCTGCTAACGAGCCATAGGTATGCGTCCCTGTTCTCGATAAGCCCCACCGCGCCTATGACCGTCCAGTACGCCTTTATGAAGAGCCTCCCGGCGCTGCTTTCAGGCCTGGCCATGTCCATGAACACGAACTTGCCGCCCTTCTTCATGACCCTGTAGGCCTCCCTTGCAAAGGTCTCAAGGTCGTCCACGTTCCTAAGCGCAAAAGAAGATGTCACTACGTCAAAACTGCTGCTCTGATACCTCAGGTCCATCGCATCCCCCAGCTCGAACCTTATCCCCGCGCCGCGCTCTGTCGCCTTGCTCTTGGCCACCTTGAGCATGTTCGGGCTGAAATCCATCGCAGTGATCTTCACCCTCTTGCCCTCCTTATCGGCAGCCTTCATGATCTCGAACGCAAGCTCGCCGGTGCCTGTCGCGATGTCCAGGAGCGCGTAATTGGAATGATCCACCATCGCCTCCCTGGCTGCCGTCTTGCGCCATGTGACTATGGTGCCCAGGCTGCAAACAGTATTCACTGTATCGTAGTTCTTGTACACCTCTGCAAATATCCTGCTAACTCTCTCGCTCATTCGTATCTCCTCATATCCCTGATGCATATGAAAATGCAAGTATCAATCCGACCACGCATGATGACATCGTGTGTATTCCCAGCAGTGCCCCATAGCTCTTCGACCTGCTGTTGTACAATCCTCTGAAAACGTAGAGCGTTATTGGCAGTGTCAGCAGGCCCGCAATGCCGAGCAGGGGCAGCGAATTCGATATCACACCAGAGAGGATAATAACGTATGCCACTGCCTCCCAAACTATGTAGTAGATGCCTATCCTCTTGCTCGTGCGAAGCATCACCGCGCTGTGCCTGACGCCGTACTTCCTGTCTATCGCCCTGTCAGGGACCTCGTTTATGAACAGCGCATTGCCCCCGAGCATTATGCCCGCGGGTATGAAGGAGAATGCCAGCAGGTACGACAGCGACGATGCGCCGGAGACCGCTATGAAGGTGCCCAGCGGTATCATCGTATAGTTCAACGTGCACAGCGGCTCCGCAAGATAGGGGATGCGCTTCGCGTATTTTGCATACATGAGTATGGTGAATGCCGCAATGGCAAGTATCGGCAGAAGCTGTATACGTGAAAGCAGGAGGTATAGCCCTATGGCGCCAGCCGCGGAGAATGCAAGGAGCCCGCTCAGCAGCGTAAGCCCTGGCTTTATGTAACCTCCTGTAATGAGGGAACTGCCTCCGGCAAGGTTTCCGGACTTCCTGGTGTTGAGCTCCCTGTCAAGGCCGCTTGCGTAGTCGAAGTAATCGCTTATGACGTTTACCGACATCTGCGCAAGCACCGTGCCTGCGATAGCAAGGACGCTGTAAAACATGTTGAAATGCCCAAGATATGATGATGCGGCAACTCCAAGGATCGACAGCGAGAGGCCGTAAAGCAAAGTGGGCTCAAACATCTCCGCCAGGTAATATTTAATCATTATACTCGATAGCCGTTTTGTATTTAAAACACTTGCTGAAACACAGGTTTATAAGAAAGTCCGGCGCCAAGTTTCATACAACTGCTAGGCAGGGAAGTCCATGGCAATAAGAGTATTGGATCCTATCAAGCACGGCAAGCGCATCGTGTTGGGCAGCACCCCCAGGACGATCCGCAAGGTATTCAGGACCATAGACAAGGAACTATGCGGGTCAAGATATTTCACGAGCGGCATAACCTTCTTCGAGCCTGGGCAGGCATCCTCGATGCATAACCATCCTGGCTCGGAGGAGGTCAACTTCATCATAAAAGGCAGCGGCGTTGTGGAGGGCGCCAAGGAGAGGATCCCGTTCAGGGAGATGCAGTACGTGTTCATCCCCAAAGGCGCAAGGCACAGGCATCGCAATACCGGGCGCGGAACAATGGTCCTTCTATGGATATACACGCCTCCAGGCAGGCTGCCCAAGGAATAGGTAGGGGCATGGACTCGGACGTGATTGTTGTTGGTGCCGGGAACGCCGCCCTTACCGCTGCGTTATCCGCAGCAGAATCCCGGGCAGACATTCTGGTGCTGGAAAAGGCGCCCATGCATGAGCGCGGAGGAAATACTGCCATGACCGCGGGGATCTTCAGGCATGCGCATGATGGCAAGCAGGATATAATCCGGCTCGTTGACGGCATGTCCCAGAAGGACTGGAATGGCATCGAGATACATCCATACCCTGCAAAGGAGTTGTACGATGATGTCATGAAGCTGAGCAATGGAAAAGCGGACCCCGTGCTATCAAAGGTATGGACCGACAACTCCTACGAGACCATGCTATGGATGAAGGAAGGGCTGGGCATAAAGTTTGCTTTTACGGATTTTTTCACGCAAACCGCTTCTGCTATAAAGGAGTTCATGGGCCCCGAGGTCATCAAGGCGAAGGACGGGGGACCGGGGTTGTCTTCGGCCTTGTTCTCCAAGTCAGAGCGCAGCAAGAATGTAACAATACAATACGATACGAAGGTCGAAAGCCTTATCATGGAATCAGGCAGCGTCATAGGGGTCAGGGCGAACGCAGGCGGCAAGACCATTGAAGTCAAGGCGAAGTCAGTCGTCCTGGGATCAGGGGGGTTTGAGGCAAGCAGGGAATTGAGAAGCCGTTTCCTCGGGGGCGCATGGGAGAGAGCCAAGGTAAGGGGCACCAGGCATAACACTGGCGAGGCGCTCCTTGCGGCCATCGAAGCCGGGGCCGGGATCTACGGCGACGTATCCGGATGCCATGCAACCCAGATAGATTCAAGGGCGCCTGACTATGGCAACATCGAGATAACGGACAAGACCTCGCGTTACTCCTGGCCGTATGGCATACTGGTCAATAAGGAGGGCAAGCGCTTTGTAGATGAAGGCGAGGATTTCGCGCCTATCGCATATGCGAAAGTCGGCAGGATGATAGTCAGGCAGAGCGATGCAATCGCATACCAGGTCTTCGACCAGAGGACAGTAGGCCTTCTGGAAAAAGAATACGGCACAATGGCCCCGATAACGGTGCAATCCTTCGCTCAACTCGGAGAAAAGGTGGACATAGATGCGGTCCAGCTCGGGAAGACAGTGGAAGAATTCAACAGAAGCGTGGACGGGGCAAGGGCTTTCAATCCAAGAATCAAGGACGGCCGCGGCACGCGGGGCATAAGGCCCGGCAAGACAAACTGGGCCCAGGTTCTGGACAAGCCGCCGTTCGTAGTCTATCCGGTTACCTGCGGGATAACGTTCACCTACGGCGGATTGAGGATAAACGAAAAAGCCCAGGTCTTAGACAGGCACGGTTCCACAATCCCCGGACTGTACGCAACAGGCGAGATTACGGGAGGCTTCTTCTACAGCAGCTATCCAAGGGGATCGGGGCTGACGAGAGGCGCGGTGTTCGGCAGGATAGCGGGTGCGGAGGCCGCGTCATCCGCGGGATTCTGATGCATGATTGACGCAAAACCAGAAAAGATTTATATTGTTTATTTAAAACAATCAAAAAAAGTCAGGCCCTTGCGGTTACCTCTCTCTTTGGCTTTGAAGGCTCTGGTCCGTACTCAACAGGAGCGCCATCCTGCAACTTGGCAATCGCTTCCTTCTCAACTCCTTCCAGGATGTCCCCAAGCTCGATGCTTAGGAGCCTGAACTCCTGCCTTACCTGCTTGGCATCTATGCTGCTCTTGAATATGCCGCTAGACGCCTTTCTTATGAAGACCTCAGCTCGTACCTCCATCCACTTTTGCAATAACTTTCTATCGTATGTCATGGTATTACCAGGCCAATATCCACTATATTGCAGGAAGACCGCACCGTAAACAGATGCAAATCCTCCTTCCGGTTTCCCGTTTCCTGGCGCCCCCTACTTGCTTCAGCCACCATGCGTGGCCATACTGAATTTCCCCTAGTGCAGTAGCCTATCTGATGATACTAATATATTACTTTCCTTTAAAACCGAATTCCCCTGCAGCCTAAGAATGGTATTATAAAATGTGCTATGCAAATAATTAGAAACTGGGTCTGTCTTATACCTTCATGCAGCCGATTGCTGCAAAGGCTTTTTATATGTTCCACAGAACAATACACAACAGATTGTGTTTGTAACATATAAAATACACAACTTATTGTGTATTGAATGGGACTGGCATAAGGTATCAGGGGGTTGTAAATTGCAAGTTTCAAGGCGAGAAGGGAGGCAACGGGTTACGCGCGCCGCAGACCTTGGCGAATGCGTTGCCGGTTCCCTTCGCAGCTCAACGGAATGCGAGGGGAGGACGCGCTCGCCTGCAAAGAAGGAACAGGAAAGAAGATCGGCTTGCCAGGCCGACATGCCGCCTATGGAGTGGGGCATGTTCGCGCAGGCCATAATAGGAGAACGCATCACAAATGCTGAAGGCGAGGAGGTATTCAAGATTGCAATGGTCAGTTTCACCATGCCTACTGGCTTCGAGGATAGGGGTGCTGAGATAATAAAAGCCGCCCTTAGGGGAAACAACGGGCTTGATTTCATGCAGGGAAAAACAGTGAGCTTCAATGCAGACAACACACTGCTGGGCTGCTTCGGCGCCTCCCAAAGCGGGGTAGGGGAGATGCACACCCGCGTCCTGGCCGACCTTTACAACAGCGCCAACCATGCTACAATGGCATACGGCAACGGAGATGATGCGGCCAACTTCCAGAGGTTTCACAACAAGCGCATGGAGACGCTTGGCGTTTTGGCAGGTGACATTAATGGCATATTGTCCAGCCCCGAGCACCTGGGATCTTCCGCATTTGACCCGAGGTTCGGCAGTTCATGGAGGATGGAAGGGATATTCAGCTGCAAGGACGGCAGGATATTGATACCCGATCCCGAGGGAAAGATGACAGACCTTGCCACCAGCCTGATAAGCGCGGAGCACGACTTCGGTCACACCCTCTGGCTCAACGCCTTCCTGAAGTTCGTCAAGGCCGCGCACAGGAACGGTGCAAAATCCTTCTTCGGATTCCAGGTAGACGGCACCGCCAGCGTCGCCGCATGCGGCGGGTCGGACGTAAGCAAGGTGTTCTATCTGGACAGCCTCGTCTACGGGACTACTGCGACAGGCGCGGTCCAGATAGACCGCAGTACGACTGCGAAGAGGGATGGCTCAAAGGAGCAGGGAGGCGGCGGGCAGTCCTCGAGCGATGAGACGGGCCTTTGCGCATCATGCGGCAAATCGAAGAACGCCGGGCAATGCGCCTGCGGGAACAGGGGAGCGCATCATTCCCACTAGCTATCTCCTGGCGCCCCAGTAAGCCTTGTCGAAGGCCATGTTGACCGTGTCCTGTATCCCGTCAAGGTTGTCGAACAGGTTGGAGTGGACCAGCACCATGAATACGTTGGCCGGGTTCTTCGAGTAGAGCATGACTGCCGGCGTCAGCATGCCGATCTTTTTGAACTCCGCCTTCAGTATCGCCTGGGCTTTGCTGCGCACAACTTCGGCGGGCGCATCCGGGCTAAGCGTGACGTATAACGGATACTCGAAGCTGCCGTCTGGGAAGGTCTTAAGGCGCGTAAGTATCGTGCTGCTCAGCATCACCGGGTTCGGGAATCTCATCACGTTGCCGTTCTGGTTCACTATGTCCGTATAAAGTATGTTCACCCTTGCTACCTTTCCGAATATGTCCGTGCTCCCCCATGTGCCCGACCTCACTATGACCACCTCGCCAGGCACCATCGTCTTCGAGGACGACAGGAGGAAGCCTGAAAGTATGCTGCTGAGTATTGTCTGGGCAGCAAGGCCTATCACGATGCCCCCTACAGCACCTCCGGCAAGCGCATCCGTAGGGCTGATGCCGAAGGCGGCAAGCACTATCGCGATTGCCAGCGCATAGAACAGCACCCTCAGCACGAGCTTCACAACCTCTGAGTTGCTTACGTCATGCCTCCTCTCTGAGCCGAGCGTAACTATAGATATAAGTATCCTATAGATCATGAAGGCGCCGACCAACTCTATTATGGCATAAGTCGCATCTGTTACGTAGAAGGTGTACGGAGTCAAGCCCGGGACGTAATCTATCACCGTATAGACGATGAAGTTTGCAAGGAGCAGCAGGGCAGCGACGAAGAGCACGAATATGGCTATGGCGGTTATGTACCTGTTCCTTATCTTGCCCATGTTGTTACCTAGGCTCTCCAAGCAATCACGCTAATATAATCTTGGGTGGAACGCTTATAACCTATACGCTGACCTCCTCCTCAAGCTTCTTCTTGTGGCCGAGTATCTCGTCGGTGCGCAGGGAGATGACGATCACGAAGAAGATCAGCACCGCCGCGAAATAGAACGAGTACTGGAAGGCGGCCTTCGAGGCGAACTCCACTATGAAGATGCCAGCGAGCGGCGCGCCTATGGCGCTGCCCATGAACCTGAACACGGAGTTCAGCGCCGTTGCGATGCCCATCTCCCTCCTGTCTATGCTGAGCACGAGCAGGTTCACCGTAGGGACGTTTATGAACGCGACGCCGAATCCTATTATCGCCTCTCCGATCACCGCAAGGTAGAATCCGCCGTTCATCGATGAGACAAGGAAGCCTATTATCCCAAGTACCGCGCCTGCCATGAAAAAAGGCTTTACGCCAACCTTCGGTATCATCTGGCCCGCAAGCGGAGCGACTATTATGTTTGCCAGCGAGAACGGCACTATCGCCAGCCCTGCCTGGAAGATGTTAAACCCGAACCCGAGCGGCGCAGGAGATTCAAAAAGGTAGGCGAAGGATTGGTAGACGAAGAAGAACGCCAGGCCGACTATGAATGTTATGAGGTTTGCGTTCATAACGTTCTTTATGCCGAGCAGCTTCATGCTCACCACCGGCTCCTGGACCCTGCGCTCGTATAAGTAAAGCACTGCAGCAGAGACGATTCCTATCGCCAGCAGCGTAAGTATGAGCGCGGATTCCCACCCGAAGGCGAAGCCTTCGGAGAGGACGAAGACGAATGTTGCAAGGGCGATTGCCAGCGTTACTGCTCCTATGTAGTCTACCTTGGCGTCGGGGCGCACGTATCTAGATTCCCTGAGATAGAGCAGCATAAGCGCGACGACGATTATGACCACGGGCAATGCGGTATGGTACGTGGTCTGCCAGCCGTAGGAATTGGAGATCAGCGAGCCGAGCGGCAACCCCAACGCGGATCCTATGCCGAACATCGACACTATTATCGCGATGGACCTCGGCACCATCTCCCGCGGGAACTCCTCCTGCACAAGGCTTATCAGGAGCGGGAAGATCGTCAGGCCTACGCCCTGTATGGTCCTTGATACGAGCATGAAAATGAAATTGGGCGAGAAGCCCGTTACCCCTACCGCAATCACGTATATCGGCAGCAGGTACTTCAGCATGCGCTTCTTGCCGTATATGTCCGCGAGCTTCCCGACTACGGGGTTTAGCGCAACTCCCGAAACAAGGTAAAGCGAGAGCACGAGGCTGACCTCGGCTGGATCAACGCTGAACTGCTTCGCTATGGAGGGCAGTGATGCCACAAGCATGGTCTCTATGTACAGGACCATTATGATGAACCCGGACATTATGAGCAATGCCCTGGTCGTATACTTCTTGTCAAATGTCTGCTGGTGTTCCTCCATTGGCAATACCTTAGAAACCAAGTCTCTCCTTTACGAATATCAGCCTTACCCTCCCCTGCTGTCCTTCCCTCTCCAGGAGGTATATCTTATTGACGCTGCTTCCCTTGCCTATTCTTTTGCTCTCCAGTGCAAGCGCGTACTCGTAGATGCGCTTCATCGCCGCATCAAGGTCCTTCACTATCTTCTGCGTGCCAACGACAAGTATGACGTTTGCAGCACCGTAGGAATAAAGCGGTATCTGGCTCCCGCTGGCCGACGCGACCACTATCTGCCCCGCCTCGGTAACCGCCTGCACGCTGCCCACCGCATACTCGGCCCCCAGAGCCTTCCTCCTTGCATCGTATCTCTGCTTTGGGTCGTCTATCGATTTGATGCTCTTCCTCAGCGCCCTGTAATTCCCGCTCTCCTCAAGCTCCTGGGAGACCCCTATCTGGTCAAGCGTAGTCGATGATGCTTGCATTATCTCAACGCCTTTCGGAAGGAGTTCTAGCACCTTGGTCTTTGCATCCACCCCTGTGTTCACTACCATCACATCCACGTTCCTCTTCCGCAGCGCTTCCGCTGTCCTCTCCACAGTCTCGTCATCGGCCAGTTCGGTCCATTCCATAAGGATCATAAATATAGGATATCATATATTATTGCAGATAAGGTATTTAAATGCACCTAGGCTCAGTTGAAGAGCGTCTTCTGGTACACTGCCTTCCTGAGCAGTGTGCTGTTCCTAACCCATATGTTCACGGGTATGTCCATCCTCTTCGCTATGAACGCGAGCGCCTGGTCAAGGTTCTCCAGCATGACCGGCTCTCCGCGCAGCGCAGCCCTTACGTGTTCGCGTACGTTCCAGACGCCAACGGGCAGTATGTATCCCGGGTGCGCCTCCCTCAGTATGACAACGCGCGCCTGCAGTTTTATCCTGTCAAGGAGCTCCGATGAGGCGAGCCTTGCTGCGTAGTAGCAGCCGCCTATCTCGGCATACTTCGTCCTTCCCTTGAATGGCTCGTACGACGAGAATATCTGTATGTCCTTGCTGTCCATGTTCCATGTCGTGTTGGGATACCATGCCTCGACAAGCTCGTACTGCCACTCCCCAGGCAGCATTATTATCAGCCACCTGTTGTCAAGTGCTATCGTCTGGTATATGCGGACGTGGTCTAGGGCCTCGTACTCCTTGACCGACCTCAGCCTGAACTTCGACAGCGTATCGTCAACGGCGGTTATGCTCCACCTCGTGGGCACGAACTTCCTCCGCTTCCCTGTGCCCAGGATGCCAGCGGAAAGCGACTTCTGTATCTTGGATACGAGTATCCCCTTGCTGTACAGCTCCACTATGGCATCCTTGGCGGTCATCGCGGTGTCCTCATACGCATTCTCAAGCTTCTTGTTCACCTTCAGGTCCTCTATCCTCATGTCCTTAAGGCGTGCGCTAGGGCCGTAAGGCTGGCTGTTGTCGTCAAAACTCATGCGCAGGTTGGGCCTGCTGGAGAGCATTTCATGGACGCCGCCGTAGTTGTCGGCTATTGCAAGCTCCTTGAGCATCTCCTCTATCCTGCCATTGTCCGCATTGGTGACCTTCGTCCTGTACATCCCTCGCACGAGCGTGGAGCGCATCTGGACTATCTGGGCGATGTCCTTCCCGACCCATCTCTCCGGTGTGGCAAGTATGGACGTATCGCCGAAAGTTGGAGGCACCATCGGTCCTACATATACGTGCGGGTAGCCGTACCTGCCCACGAAGATGTCAGGAGGCGAGGCCCCGTAGACCTCGTTGCCTTCTATCTGCGATATGGTCTGGAATTTGTAGTAGTACTTCAGTATGGACGGGTCCTTCATGTTCTTGTATACCAGAGGCTGCCTTACGACATTCATCTCTGAGGACATGGAACTACCCTGATTATATATCTACCATCGGATATTTATTCTGTGATTAGATAAACGCAAAAACCAAGTACAAACTGATAAGCGCCGATGGCATAGCCGCCATAGTGATAAACAGGCGGAGAATTCTGCTGCTCAAGCGCAGGAACCTGCCATTCGTCCTAAATCCGGGGGTATGGAGCCTTATCTTCGGGGCGATAGAGAGCGGCGAGGACCCGCTGGAGACCGCATACAGGGAGATAAGGGAGGAAACCGCGATACCAAAGGAGAGCCTGAGGCTAGTCCGCGGCCCTGAGAAGGTGCTGCTGAGGTACGAGAGGAAGGGAATCATGTGGTACAACGACCTTTACTTATTTGAGGCCAAGACGCGGAGGGTAAAGCTGGATCTGGAGAACAGCGCCTACAGGTGGGCGAGCCTCGATGAGATAAGGAAGGGCATCAAGTACACCAATATTTTTATTAGTGAGGATTTAATCTTAAGTATAATTAAAAGCGGTCTAAATGAAAGCGGCAACACTAAGGGAAAGGGTAGATAAGGTGTTCAAGAATACGCCAGGCATAAACAGGATACTGCTTGTCAATACCAACTCCCAGGACCCCAACTTCATATACCTGACGGATTTCACGAGCGGGCTGTTCGAAGGAAGCTTCCTTCTCGTTACCAAGGCAGGAGTGACACTATTTACTTATCCGCTCGAATACGAGACCGCAAAGCAGCAGGCGGTAAGGGGCATGAGGATAGTGAACATGGACAGCGAAAAGAAGTTCAGGCTGCTGGAAAGTGAGATAAAGGGCGCCAAGATCGGCGTGAACGAGCGCTTCGTTCCGTACCGGAGCTACAAAAACCTGAAGAAGAGGCTGAAGCCAAAGTCGATCGTAGACGTATCCGAGGCATTCTCAAAAGCGAGGGAGACAAAGGATTCGGAGGAGATAAAGCGCATACGTGAAGGGGCGAGGATCACCAAGAAGGCGGTATCCGAGATGCAGAAGAGACTCAAGGCAGGCATGACCGAGCGCGAACTTGCCATCGAATTCGACAGCCTTATGCTGAGACTCGGTTCTGAGAGGCCTTCTTTTCCCACGATAGTGTGCTTCGGGGCCAACGCAGCGTTGCCGCACCACATGCCCGACAACACAAGGTTGAAGTACGGCGACTTCGTGCTGATAGACGCCGGCGCCGTTGTAAAGAACTATGCATCCGACATCACAAGGACAATGCTCTTCGGAAAGGACAAAGGCAGAGTAAAAGAATACGGGAAGAAGCTCGCGATGCTTAACACCGTCAAGGCCGCGCAGTCAAAGGCAATATCCGCCATAAAGCAAGGCGCCAAGGGAGGAAAGATACACATGATTGCGCAGAACATCATAGACAAGGCGGACAATGGCACGTACAAGGGCACCTTCATACACGCTCTTGGGCATTCGATAGGCATAGAGGTGCACGACGGCTATGGCAGGTTCCTTTCACCCAAGTCAAGCCTTGTGCTTAAGGATGGCATGGTGACATCGGTCGAACCAGGCATCTACCTCCCTGGATTCGGAGGGGTCAGGTTCGAGGACGACGTGCTGGTCACAAAAAACGGCCCAGTTATACTTTAAGGGGAGCTCTGCTAGCTTGGTAGGCTTCGGCCTTCGGGAGGCCGCGACCCGTGTTCAAATCACGGGCTCCCCGTCTTATCTTTGGGGTATAGTATATAGAAGGGAAATGTCACCTTTATCACCCTAATGCGTTAGATAATATTTTGAATTCGGCATTAAAGTTCCAGATTCATTACATAAAGCTGGGATTAGGTACGTAGTGGAATATGTTCCATTTGTAATTATAAGTGGCTGCGTAATCACTATTTTTGTTACAGCACCTACTGCGAGAATGTTATTTTTAGGTATCACTGTTTGGTTGATTGCCTCTGTACTATTTATTGTTGTATTAGTACTATTGGTTGCTTTACTAACGTTCATAGATTCGTTAAGAAGTGCTAAGTCTTTGCATATATAAACGGAAGGATTTTGATTACAATTTACTGAAGTTGTTTGTTCGAAGGAGAACAATGCAGTTGAAGGTAGAGCTGCCCATTGAACTATCCAAGGGTTAATAGAGGAATAATTTTTAAAAGTTGTTATATTAGTTACACTTATACTGGCTCCTTGTGGTAATTTCTGGCTTTCTAT
>JAGWHJ010000001.1 GCA_028866835.1 Microcaldota archaeon
TCGCCTTGCCTATTCCAGAACCAGCCCCAGTAACTACGGCTACACGCCCCCTGAATTCCATGGTATGCCCTGTTTTTATTATAAATTCTGTGATATATAAATGCATAATCTTTTCGTGATATTGCAATTGTACATTTCCTAGGTCAGTTTTAGATGTACCAGGATAACAGAATTTACTAGAATTCTGTACAGAACGGGTTCTGTCAACAAATTCGTCAGTTGAATTATAGTGTCGCATTCGTCAGTTAATATTAATATCAAATTCCTTATTTTCTTATTTTCTTAAATACTTAATTAAATACCTTTTCTTAACTGCCAAATAGTCAAAAATACAAAAAAGAATCCAACGATAAACCCTATTATTTCAATAGCCAAACCAATAGAATTACTTGTCAATAGTTCTATATTGAATATGGCATTAAACATTATTGGAATATTGACTGCTAATAAAATGCCTGTCATTAAGATTAGAGAGATAGTAAGGATATCTAAACGTTTGGAATATACCTCAATTCTTCCAGATGTTTCATTTAGTCTTTTAATTGAATCATTAATATCTCTTAACACTGTCTCTTCTTTAGGGTTGACGCCTCCAAATGCTCCTGCCATATTATCCCTCTTTCCAACCTTGAGCTTCTATCTCTTCGTCCAGTTTCTTCTGTACGAACTTTGAGAGATTTATGCTTCTATCGTCTATAAACTTCTGATGCCTTGAAGTTATTGTTATTGACTTTGGAACTGCCACATCATAGCTGTTTTTGCCCTTTACCATATTTTATATATTATAAACATAATGTTTATATACCTTATAGTATGTAATATATATTATACATATAATGTGGTTATCATGGTTGCACAAACAGACCTTCTAGGAGAATCAGCAAAGAGGAAAGAGAGGGCAATAGAAGTCCTCAATACCAGAGTGCCAGAGATAGTGAACGCAAGCACCTATCTAATACCCTCTAAGGATGGCACTACGAAATACAAGGTCAGGCACTTGGACGCTTACTCATGCACCTGCCCTGATTATCTTAACAGATGCAGAGAACGTGGTCTATACTGCAAGCACATAAACGCCGTAATCCTATTCAATAAACTGCAAAACAAGGTAGAGATGGACAATTTCAGCGTTGATGAGATAACAGAGCAGAAGGAATGTCCTGAGTGCAAAAGCACTGAGATAACAAAGCAGGGCATGAGAAAGAACAAGTCAGGCAATAAGCAGAAATACAAATGCGCTAAGTGCGGTGCTTACTTCATAATAGACGCTGCAAAGCACATAAAGGGCAACGCACGCATCCTATGCCTTGCGCTTGATATGTACTATAAGGGCAATTCGCTTAGGGACATACAGAACACCCTATGGCAAAGTTTCGGCCTTAAACTACATCACGAAACGATAAGACGCTGGAATAACCGCTTCATGGCAAAGATAAACACCTATACGAACACCCTAAAGCCACAAACAAGCGAAATAATGCACCTAGACGAACAGGCAGTCTTTATCAAGGGAAAAGAGGAATGGTGCTGGAATGCGCTTGACAACAAGACAAGGTTCTTGCTGGCAACGCAGATTACTAATGTGCGAAGGATTAAGGATGCGAGAGGAATAATACAGAAGGCCAAGCCTATGCTGTCCAAGAAACCCGACTATGTCGCTACTGATAAAGGACAGTTTTATAAAAAGGCAATAAGACAGGAATTCCCGACACATGCAAAAGAATATGTACATTTCAATAATGTCGGTGTCAACCATGTTACAAAGAAGGTTGACAATCAGATAATAGAACGGTATCATGGCACGTTCAGAGAGAGGGATAAGGTCATTCGTGGCTTTAAAACTGAGAAGGCAACAAAACAGTACATAGACAATTGGCGCACTTATTACAATTTCGTAAGACCACACACAAGCTTTAATGGATTGACGCCTTCGGATGTCGCTGGGATAAGCATAGGTGTTGAGAGGAATAAGTGGCTAGGATTGTTGAAACTTAGTTCAGTTAACTGACTTTGGAATATATGTGGCGACCTGTGAATTGTTAGCTGAAACTTGGTAATTACAAATACGACTAACAGGATTGCTCCCTTTACAATATGGCAAGAGTCCTGTTCCTGTGCAATTTGCAGTTATACTTATTGAGAAATTTTTACTTGAAGAGAGACTAGGAATAAAAGAAAAAACCGTCGGAGAACCTGCTTTAACAAATGACGAATTAGTATAGTAAGCAAGTTTATTTAGATGGGAAGAGCTAAAATTAATATGAAAATATGCTGGTTCTCCCCCTGTATTTTCCAAGAAAATGGATGCTGGTTGATTATTTGTTATTGTAAATGGACACACCGATGCAAAAGCCTGAATCGTGCAAGCATTAATTGTAGTGTTTGGACTAGCTGATATTCCTTGAGTTTGCCATATAATCTGTGGGAGATTATCATACCATTGATTCGCTACCCACAATGATGCAATAAGTGCCCCCAGTATAAGTATTCCTTTACCTACGTTGCCATTAATTATTCTATAAAAGATACCTTTATTCTCTTCGCCTTCTGTTATTTGCTCTGCTTGTTTTGCACTTTTAGATGCTTTTGGCATATTCTCATGTAGAATAGTCCATGTAAAGTATAAAAATATGAAGTAGAAAACCAGAACTGACGAAAGCGACATTTCAAATCACCTGACGAAAGTGCGACAGAACCACAGAACGGAGTCATTAAATATGAGAAAATGCACTATCTGAATGATAATATGGTAGAGGTACATTTTGGCAGGAGCGGCCCGTACAGAGCGAAGACATTGACCGAGCTTAAAGAGATTGGGTTGATATCACTTCAGGAGGCAGGCGCAAATTCACCTACCACGGCGCTCACATTTAGGCAGCTGATGGAGGACTTCGAAAGGTACGGAGCTGTCGCTGCAGGCATGAGCATCGTAGACCAGACCATGAACCACTTAAGGGCAGATGGATTGGTCAAGGGAATTAACCTAAGGGGGGAGACCATAGATGACGTGAAATACATGCTTACCGAGGAAGGCGTAAGACGTGCTGGGGAGCTTAGGGCTAGCGCACGTGAGCCACTTAGAGACAGATCGGAAGGGACAGGAACGGCACTTGGAAGTTGGGAAGCGAACATGGGGGCCAGAGCCCAGGCTTTCAGGCCGCGTTCTGGCCTTGAAGGGGTTTCTGTAGATCAATTAATGGAACGATTGATGACGAATTCAAATGTTTTGAGACAAACAGGCACTTCTCAAACAAAGGGATTCTATATGAATTACATGAGGCGTTTAGTAAAGGAGTTCGATCAAGGGATGCTTACTGAGGGCAGTCTAATACACATCTGGCAGGCAGAACTTAGCAGCTTTGTTCAGGATTATCCAAAAATCCCAACATTGTACAGACTGATCGATGCAACATTTGATGATGTGGTTCATGCAATATTACCCCATGACGTTGCAGAACAAGCGGTAAGCTATGCAGAACACAATGCCACACTTAAGTCTTTAATCATGTAGCTTCACGGGCCGGTAGAAGTGTGGTAGGCATCCACAGTGAAGATACGAAAGTACTTAATTCTTGCAAAAGATGAACCTAGTCCTAGAGTTTCTATTTCTTATCCATGGCATTTACCCAACATATTTAATCCTTATTCGAGATAGCTAATAGGCTGACATGGATATACTCGACTATGATATGGTAGTGATAGGCACTGGCATCGCAGGCATGACTGCTGTGCTACATGCAAACATGGCCTACCCCGGAAAGCTATCCATCGCCATGATATCGAAGACGCATGCGATGAGGAGCCATTCCGTATCTGCGGAGGGCGGCATATCAGGTGTCCTTTATCCAGAAAAGAAAAAGGACTCGTTCGAGCTTCATGCATACGACACGATAAAGGGCTCCGACTACCTGGCCGACCAGGACGCAGTCCAGGTTCTCGTGAAGGGAGCTCCCGATGCGATAAAATTCCTTGACCACATAGGCGTGCCCTGGAGCAGGGATGACCGCGGGGACATAGTGCAGCGGCCTTTCGGAGGGATGAGCATCCCAAGGACGGCGTTCGCGGCGGACAAGACCGGCTTCTTCATGATGCGCTCATTGTACGACGAGATACTGAAATACGGCAACACGGAGATATTTCACGAGCACTTTGTGGTCTCGCTGATCCAGAGCAAGGGGCGTGTTGTCGGTGTCGTAGCGATAGACCTTGCGACACGCGAAGCGAAGGTGATGACAGGGAAGAGCGTGATAATCGCCACCGGCGGAGCTTCGCGCATCTTCAGGTTCTCCACAAACTCCTATTCAAACACAGGCGATGGAACCGCCCTTGCGTACAGGTCAGGATTCCCGCTAAAGGACATGGAGTTCGTGCAGTTCCACCCCACTGCACTGATACCGAGCGGCATACTGATAACCGAGGCGTCGAGGGGAGAGGGAGGATACCTGATAAACGCAAAGGGCGAGAGATTCATGGCACGGTACGCCAAGGGGAAGATGGAGCTGGCGCCCCGCGACATAATATCAAGGTCGATAATAACGGAGATAAAGAGCGGCAGGGGCATAGGCAAGGAAAAATACGGCTATGAGCACGTGCTGCTGGATCTGAGGCACCTCGACCCCGAGATAATACACAGGAAGTTGCCGATGGTTAGGGAGATAACCACAAAGATGCTCAACATAGATCCTTCGAAGGAGCCGATACCGGTGAGGCCTGCGGCGCATTTCACGATGGGCGGCATAGACAGCGACATAGACGGCCACGTGGTTGACAGTAATGGCCGCGCCATTGCAGGGCTGTGGGCCATCGGGGAGTGTGCGAGCGTCAGCGTGCACGGTGCGAACAGGCTTGGCAGCAATTCCCTGAGCCAATGCTCTGTCTGGGGCAAGATCGTAGGGCGCGAATCGGCAAAGCGCGCAGTGGACATGAAGGCAGAAGCACCGCACAGGGAGGGCGTCATGGAGCAGAGCGATATCTCGATGAAGGAGATTGACAGACTGCTCTCTGCAAAGAACGGCGATGATCCGTACGCTATAAGGGACGAGCTTTTCGACACCATGGACAGCTGCTTCTACGTGTACAGGAATATGCCGGGGATGAGAAATGGTCTGAAGGTGCTCTACAGGCTCCGCGAAAGGTACAAAAAGATAGCATTAAAAGACAAGGGTGCGGTATTCAATACGAACCTCAGGGATGCGCTTGAGATCGGTAACATGCTCGACATAGCCCTGGTCATTGGTGAATGTGCAATAAGGAGGAAGGAGAGCCGCGGCGCGCACGTCGTTGAGGAGCATCCGAAGAGGGATGACAGACACTGGCTCAAGCACACAATAGCCTACAGGTCCGGAAACGGGATGGACTTCTCTTACAAGCCAGTTACGATAACAAAATGGCAGCCTGAGGAGAGGAAATACTAGGTGTAACAACGAAGGAGACAACCGATCTTAGGGGCAGGCAACTGGGCATAATAAGGCAGCTGGCCTTCAATGGGGAGGCCTTCCTGCACATGATCTTCTATCGCGCTCTCATTATATTTGCACCGATAGTCGGCATTGTGATAATAGCGGATCTGCTTGCCCCCGGCGCGGCCATAGACAGCGACTTGGAGGTCATGATTGCGATAGTTTGGTTCCTCTTCACTGTCCAGGTTTACGAGGAGACGAAGGCAGCCGTAGTGATCGCCACAAAGGGCGCGGTGTACGGCAGGCTTAACGAATCCTTCTCGAGCTATGGGACGAGCAAGCATTGGCTGAACGCGCTGCTCTGGCTCTTCCCTCCGGCTGCTACAGGCGCGTGGATAATAAGCTTCTTTGTGCTGCTGTACATGTGGTTCATATGAGGGGATCCAGGGTAGCCATATGGCTTTATGCGGGCATGATAGGGGTCCCTATCCTGCTCTTCGTATTCCTTGTCTTGAACTTTGTAAGTGCTCCTTATTCAGCAATAGGGATGCGTGCAAGCCTCGCCCTAGCAGCGATGGGGATGATAGCGCTTGGTGCGGTTGGCATGGACGAGGTATTCTTGCACAGGAGGGAGGGCGCCTTTGGAGAGGTACCGAAGCAGCTGGTCCTGCCAGCGGTGATGAGGGAAAATACAAAGCATATACCAGGCAAGGGCAGGATCATAACAGTGAGGATAAAGAGGTTCAACAGCACGACCAAGAACTTCGAGACGGAGACGTACCGCGCTAAGGCCGATGAACTGCAGACCGTCCTCGGCGCGCTGCTCGACATCAAGGCCTACTCGGATCCGACGCTATCGATGAGGTACAGCTGCAGGATGGGCATTTGCGGCTCGTGCGGCATGGAGGTCAACGGCAAGCCGGTTCTCGCGTGCGAGACGAACCTGCTCAGCAGCCTTGACACGAACGGCGAGATAGAGGTGCAGCCCATGCATGGCCATCCGCTGCTGAAGGACCTTGTCACGGACTTCGACAGCTTCTTCGAGAAGCATAAGTCGGTAGGGGCCAATCTTTACAGAAAGGATGAGAAGGAGCAGTACGAAGCGAAGAGGATATACAAGCAGACCTCTGGGCAGACGGAGAAGTTCCTGCCGTATTCGTTCTGCATAATGTGCGGCCTCTGCCTTGACGCATGCCCGGTGGTCAATTCCAACCCTAACTTTGTCGGGCCCCAGGCGCTTTCGCAGGTTTACCGCTACAACGCCGATTCCAGGGACCAGGGCGCAGCAAATCGCCTCGTTGGTATAGACAGCATCGATGGCGTGTGGGGCTGCGAGTTTGCCGGCTCATGCTCGAAGGTCTGCCCGAAGGGCGTAGATCCTGCATCTGCTATACAGCTCCTGAAAGGGGATGCGATGAAGGGCTTCTTTGAGAAGGGAGATGTGGATGAGGAATAGAATAGAATCGGACGTCCTTGGCAATGTAAGGATACCCTATGATGCTTATTACGGCTCGGAGACGCAGCGCGCGCTCAACAATTTCAAGATCTCGCAGCTCAGGATGCAGCCAGAGCTCATAAAGACATATGCGATGGTAAAGCTTGCGGCTGCGCTCGCCAACATGAGGCTCGGAAAGCTGGACAGGACAAAGGGCAGAGCCATCTCAAGGGCATGCACGGAGATAATACACGGGAAGTTCGCAGACCAGTTCACAGTGGACGTGTTCCAGGCAGGTGCAGGCACGAGCACAAACATGAACGTCAACGAGGTCGTTGCAAACCGCGCCATAGAGTTCCTGGGAGGAAAGCGCGGCAACTACAGGCTTGTGCATCCCAACGACCATGTCAACATGTCGCAGTCGACAAATGACACAATGCCATCGGTGATAAGGATAGCCACGTATCTCGCAATAAGGAAAAAGCTGATGCCGTCGCTTAACATCCTTCGCGGATCCCTGCACCAAAAGGCGACAGGCTTCGAAAAGGTTGTGAAGATAGGCAGGACACACCTCGAGGACGCGGTGCCGATAAGGCTTGGCCAGGAATTTTCAGGTTACGCGGGCGCTGTCGAGAGATCGATCAGGTCGCTCGAGGCTGCTTCATCGAACCTTCTCGAGCTTCCGCTCGGAGGCACTGCCGTTGGCACCGGGATAAATGCGGGGCCCATGTACACGAAACAGGTCATGATCGAGCTCGGCAGGATCACGCGTGCGCGCTTCACTGCGGCCAAGAACATCTTCAATCTGATGCAGAGCCGTACCGACGAGCTCGAGGCGAGCAACGCGATAACTGAGGCTGCCGTCTCGATCAACAAGATCGCCAATGATTTCAGGCTGCTCAACTCGGGACCGAGGGCGGGCATAGGCGACATAGTCCTTCCCGCGGTGCAGCCGGGCTCGTCGATCATGCCTGGCAAGATAAACCCGAGCATCGCGGAGATGGTGAACATGGTCTGCTTCCAGGTGATGGGCTCAAATGAGACGATAAAGCAGGCATCCGAGGCTGGCCAGCTCGAGATAAACGTCTTCATGCCCGTCATAGCCTACAATCTGCTCTTCTCGATAGAGATACTCTCGAATGCGTCAAGGACCTTCGAAGCCAGATGCATAAAGGGGATAAGGGCGAACACCGGCGCCATAAACCAGCATCTTGAGAGGAACCTGTCGCTTGCGACTGCACTTACTCCGGTAATAGGCTACAAGAAGGCATCAAGGATAGCAAGGGTCGCGTATCTTAAGAACAAGACGGTCAAGCAGGTCTGCCTTGAGATGAAGGTGCTTGACGAAAAGACACTTGACAGGCTTCTGGACCCGCACAGCGTACATTGAGGGTCAAGGCGGATAGCGGCTGCTGGTGTAGAAAGGAGATACGAATACTGTTCCGCTGCCAGTGGTGTTGAATGTCTCGTTGCTGCATACTGCACCCTGGCATACGGCGTAGCTGATTATGAACCGCGGCTGGAGCTGCTGGCCTATGCGGGTCTTTATTCCCAGGAGGGTTGAATTACAGACAGCGGTGGCTCCCTCCGAGAGATTCAGCGGCACGCATCCGCCGAAATATTCGCTTCCTGCGAACAGATATGGCTCTATGCCGAAGCTGTCAGGAACTATCCTTATGTTCGTTCCGAGCCCGTTCGTGAATATGACAACCCCCTTTGTCCCGGTGCTGTTGCTCAATATCGCCATGGTATCGCAGTTGAGTGCTGTGCTTATGTAGCATGAGGATGCCTGGAATGTAGATGAGGGCGAGGTGTTCAGGATGTTTATGGCGACAGCCGATATTATCACGGCTAGCACTACGAATGTCCACACGTACGCCCACAGGTATTCGATGCCGCTCTGCGCTTTCATCAAGACTTACCCTCGCCGGAAAACATTTGCACTAACCAGATTATATACAATCATGCAGATATTTTAATAATTCGGATTCAGTTGTTGCCGAATAGATTCCCTATGACGAAGTCGGGGTCGTACGCTACAAGGTCCTCGTACCTCTCCCCGGTCCCGAAGAACAGGATCGGCACTGTAGTATCCCCCAGTATGGAGAGCGTGTTGCCGCCCTTTGCATCGACGTCCAGCTTCGTGAGGATTATGCCGTCAATCGTCACGGCCTCGTGGATTACCCTCACCTGCTCCAGAAGCGAGTTGCCCGCTATGCTCTCGCCGACGAATATCTTCATGTCAGGCTTTGCTATCCTCACCATCTTCTTGAGCTCCTCGATGAGGCTCTTGTTCGTCTCCTGCCTTCCCGCGCTGTCCATCAGGACAACGTCTACGCCGTGCGCCTTCGCGTGTGCTATCGCATCGAAGGCCACGCTAGCAGGATCTGCACCGTACTTTCCTTTTATGACGCGTATTCCCAGGCGGTCCGCATGGACCGCGGTCTGCTCGATCGCGGCTGCCCTGAAAGTATCGCTCGCTGAGAAGACGCAGGATAGTCCATTGTCCGACATCATCTTCGCGACCTTCGCCATCGTGGTCGTCTTGCCTGCGCCATTGGGGCCGATGAACAGGACCTTGAACGGAATGTCGCCTGATGATTTCTTCGATCTTGCAAGGCTGACCAGATTTACGCCGCTTCCCTTGACAAGTATGCCCTTCACGGATTCCTTGATGGCATCGGATATCTGCGAGTTTACGTCACGCGAGTTTACCACCTTCCCGACAAGGGCCGTGTGTATCCCGTCGGTTATCCTCTCAGCCACGTCGTAGTTAACGTCGGATTCGAGAAGGTCGATCCTTAGGCCCTCCATGAAGGGCTCCACGTCCTTCTCGCTTATCTTTACCTGGCCGAATACGAAGCCCTTTATCTTTGTGGTGAAGCTGACATCCGCTTTCTTCGTCTCGAGGGGCTTTGCGTGCGCCTGAACCCTGGCCTCGGCCTTCTTGGCTACATTTTCTTCATTGCGTGATGGTTCCGGAATGGGCTCATGCAGGGTTTTTTCAGTGGCGGAGGGCTGCTGGATATGTTCGGCGTGCTTTGCCTCCGCATGATGTGCAGGCTTTTCGGTGATGGCAGGCTTTGCAACTGGTTCAGCGTGCCTTGCCTCTGCATAGTGCACTGGATGTTCGGGTATCTCCTTTGGCTTGGCCGCTTCCTGCAGCTTCTTTTCGGGCCCCGGAGCCGGAGCAGCCTCTGTCTGTTCCTTCTCCTGGCTCTTCTCCTTTTCCCTGTCGGAAAGCTTGTTTATAAGATTAGAGAACCTTTTCTTAAGTCCTTCAAACATGCAGAACCCAGCTTATGGCTACTCGATGCCCGAGCCGGCCAGCTGCTGCTGGAGTGCGGTCATCTTGTACGCTATCTCTATCAGCTCGCCCTCAACCTTCCTCTTGTCGGCAGTAAGCCTGTTTAGCAGTTGCTCGCCCTTTGCCTCGTTCTCCTTCAGGAATTCGATTGCCTGCGGGACCTTCTTCTCGACCATGTATCCCGCGCCGATGTAGACGAGCACCCTCTTCATGTCCGCTATCCTCCCGTCTATGTAGGTGCCCCCCTCGCAGTCGATAAGTATGTTCGTGCCCTTAACCATGTCCGATTTGCCCAGCAGCTCTATGTTGTTGCGCAGGGAGCTCTGAGCTATCGTGTAAGTGGCTATGTTGTCCTCTAGCGCCTGGTACTGCTGGCTGTATATCTGCTGCAGGTACTGCAGCTGACCGAGCAGTTCGCGCGGATCCATGCTTGCCGCCGCATTCCCCTCTTCTGCCATTTAATCACGCGGTATTATCTTGACAATTGAACATATAAACGTTGACCTCAGAGGCCGAGCGCGTCGGTTATCCTCGATAGTTCGTAGCCCGTCGTCTGGTCGCCGACCACCGCGCCCTTCGAGTTGGCGATTATGCAGAGCCCGACGTTCGGGGAGCCCATGTTGGCCGTAGTCTGAGATACGCTTCCGACAAGCTTCATTATGGCCTCCTCCTCGTGCTCCGTTGTCCTGTTGTTCAGCACCATGCCATTGTTCGTTAGCTTGTTGTTTGCACCGACCGTCCCGAAGCCCCCTGTCGAGAGCCTCACGACCTCCACGTCGAGAGCATCGCCGATCTGCTTCATCTCACGGGCATCGTATTCGGGATTGACTATCGCGATCCTGTCGTTTGCAAGTATGTTGTTCCCCAATGCGTTGAGGTCGGTCTTGATGGTCTCTATATTGATGCCCGGCAGCTCCCTTCTGAGGAGCGCAATCTCGTCGCGCCTCGCAAGTTCGGGCACAAGCACGCCATTCGAGTTGGCAACAGCGAAGATGCCTACGAGGTCGGAGCTGTCCACGGTGATGCGTATGGCCCTGGCGTCGAGATTCTCCCTTATGAGGCGCTCGTCGCCGGATGAGAGCATGCTCCCTATCAGTACGTATCCATCCGCCGCAGTTGCGAATGCACCCACATAGTCGTTGCCATGCACGGTGCCCTTAGCTACACCCATTGGTATTGCCTGTTGGAATTAACTCTTAGGAGCTTCGGGCGGTTTGGCGCTTGGCTGTGCGGCGGTCTTCTTCTCGTCGGCCTTCGGCTTCTGCTGCGGAGGCTGCCCCTTTGCGGCTGGCTGCTTCTGCGCTGGCGCAGCCTTTGCCTGGGCTGCAGGCTTTGCGGCATTTGCAGCAGGCTTCGCCTCGGGCTTCTTCTCCTCGAAGAGCTTCACTGTGACAACCCCTCCTATCTTGTCCACGCTCAGCTTGAGCGGCTTGAACCTTCTCGAAACGTTCCTAAATATGTACTCGTTAACCTTTGTATCGATCTTGACGGCATCGGACGGGACGCGCTCCTGCCTCCCAATTGTCTCCCTGAGGTAATCTGGGGCCTTTGACCTTATCCTGGTCGAATGTATCTTTACCAGGCTGCTCCTTAGTTTTACCGTGACGGTCTTTGCCATGATATCATGCCTTTATCCTTAGCTTCCTTCTCCTCCAGTCGCGCTGGAACTTGTTGTACTGTACTCGCCTGTGCGTCTTGAGCATGGCCAATGCAGGTATCCTTCCGTTCCTCTTCCTCCTGTTGCCCAGGATCATCTTCTTTTTCTGGCTCTTCTTGCCCATATCATCACTTGTGCTTGAACTCTATTCTTGTTTCAGGCTTGCTCGTGAGCTTGCCGAGAACGTCCTTGAGCTGCTGCTCGGTAAGCTTCCCGTAGAGCTTCTTGCTCTGAACCATCGCAATTATGAGGTCGACAAGCTGCGAATACAGCTCGTAGTTTGAAACACGCACATTCATCAGCCTTTCATAGGCATCCGGCATTATGAACTTCCTTATTATGGACCGCTTCTGCTGCTCTATCTGCAGTTCGCGCAGCCTCTTTGCCATCGCTTGCCTTACTTTCTGCTGTTCCTCGTTGTTGCCTTCATTCTCGCTCTCTTGCGCCAACTTCAAGCACCCTTGCTTATCTCGTTAGCTATCTTGTCAAGGAAGGACTTTCCCGTGCTCGTTATGACCCTTCCCTGCTTCGTGCTCTTCACGTATCCGAGCTTCTCAAGGGCAGTGAACGCATCCTTTATGATGCTGCCTCCTGCCCTGTAGTTGTGGTGCCTAGTAACTACGTGGCCTTTCTTGCTTCCGTACTTGAGCCTGAGCTTCGAGATGCCGACAGGCCCGTTTATGTAGACCTGCCTTATGACCGAGGCGCACCTGACGTACCAGAAATCCGGGTCTGCCGGTGGCCTCTCCCTGCCGGAGCCCGTCTTGACAAGCTGTATGTAAGGCGGCTTCTTTATGCCTGCCGTCTTCAGCTTCTCTGCCGTCCGCTTTATAAGCTCCGCGGTATCAACTTCAAAAACGTTTGCCAATATAACACCCTGTAGGATGCGTGCCTATCTATAAGATGCAGTAGATATATAATTATTCTGCTGTCTTAATATGTACAATAAGCAGCACATTAGTATCTAAAATGAAGCTTATAAATGTTTATGGTGGATCCCATGAAGGCAAATTTTATAGAGGATGAGACGAAAAGCCTGATTGTTGAATTCAGCGGCATTGACAGGAGCGTGCTCGAACTGATAAAGAGCAAGCTCATGGAGAGCAAGGACATCGAGTTCGTCAGCGTGAACAAGGAGCATCCGGAGACCGGCACACCGCGCCTGATCGTTAAGTCCAGCAAGAATGCAAGGTCGCTTGTCCTGAAGGCGATAGAGGAGGCCCAGGAGGAGATGAAGGAGCTGGCCTCGCACGTGCCGAAGAAGTAATCCGATGCTGAAGAGCGGCGTCAGGATAATAGCATTCGAGGATTCGCCCATCCTGAAGGGCAGGAAGGACGTACTTGTCGTTGGGGTCATAGGCAGGCAGGACATAATAGAGGGCGTGCTCTCGTTCAGGGCAATTGTTGATGGGAACGACGCTACATCCAAGCTCGCAAGAGCTGTCAAGAGATCCAGATTCGCGGGCCAGATAAGGCTGCTAACGCTAAACGGGATAACAGTGGCAGGCCTGAACATAATCGACATGGCGAAGCTTAACAGATCGCTAGGAATCCCGGTGCTTGCGATAACGAGGCAGAAACCAAACCCTTCGAAGCTGATGGAGGCGGTAAGGCATCACTCAGGGAAGGATTCCGCCAAAAAGATTGCCGTAATAAAGCGCACGAAGGAGGCGATGCTCCTGCTTAAGAGGTCGGGCCATTATTTCCAGTGTGTGGGCATCGAGAAGAAGGACCTGGCGAATTTTGCCGATCTTTCCGTCTCGCTGCTTAGGCTTGGGCATATCATAGCGAGCGGCGTGACAAGCGGGGAATCGCATGGAAGGATGTAATAATTATCGCCTTTGGCCTTATATCTTTGCAAGGTATTAATAAACTAATTCAAAACTTTTAAAAATCAATTCGCTCATCCTTAAATTGATTTTGATGGCAGTGAGCCAAAGGCGGGTCGGTGTTACTACTGATGGCATCAGGTTTTCAAGGTTGAGGTGCCCGGATGGTGAGGAAAGATACCTATTAAGGGAAGGAGACATCCCGGGCCTGAAACTTGACGGCCCAACCTCACACAGGCTACTTGGCGAGGCGGGCTTGGTACCGGTTGAACAGAATGGAGAGCTGCCTTTTCTTGCACGCTATCCGGCAATTAGGGAGACGTTGACTGAAGGCGGGGAGCACACACGTTTCTATACCGCAGGGAGTGGACAGCTTTACCTGCCCGAATTTCAAGGTTTAGATGACGATACAGGCAGATTGAAGGAGGGCAGGAGACATCCAGAGATCACAGTAAGGAATTTTGATGGGCCGCATCCGTTGTTGCTCATAATAGGATCGGATGAGGAATCCGATTGGGCAGGCTACAGGTTCGTACGCGCTGCGGATGTGGAGCCAAGCGCTGGCGCCAACATAGTATACGGCAAGAAAATAAATGGTACGTACGCTATGGGGGAGTTCTGGCGTCAGCAGGGATGGGTAAATGCGGACGGCACGCTTTCTCGTGCGCGATGGGCTGATTCTGGAACAAGGGTTGCAGCAATAAGATTCCTTGTTGAGAATGTATTGGATAAGGACCCGCGTGAGGTCACAAACGAGGATTTTAGGTCGAACGGACTTTGGGGACTTTTAACACACTTTTATAATAGTAGCAACTATGCTGCTGTTTCTGCGGCGTTCCCCGAACTTAATATAAGGGGATGGGAGATGATATGCACGCCTAGGGGCATATACCCTTCTCCAGAGAACAGAGTAGCCGCAGTAAGAGAGCTGGTGAAAGCATCAGGCAAAGGCGATCCCAGAGACCTTGCAAGAAGTGATTTTGAATCACACGGGCTTAGAGGGCTTTTACACGGTCATTACAATGGCAGCACTTATGCGGCTGTTGTGGAGGCATTCCCTGAACAGATGATTAAAGAATGGGAGATGGCCATGACCCCCATGCGTTTCTACGAGTCACCGGAAAACAGGGTAGCTGCAGTGAGATGGCTAGCAGAGAAATTAGGTAAGGACCCAAGGGAGATAACACAAAAGGATTTCAAGTCAAACAGACTTTTGGGGCTTTTGGATTGGCATTATAACGGCAGCCCTTACGAGGCATTGCTGGAAGCAGGATTAGTTACAAAAGAAGATGAATACTTTATGAGGAATAGAGGTCCGGTCATGAAATTAAGAAGGTCATAAGCGCATTAACATTTAATGACATGTAAATTGTTTGAGGTATTTTTATGGCAAAAATAAAAGGGAGGAATGCAAGTTTTTTCAGAGCTATTGAGGACGAGGCCATGGCGCTTCAATATCATGACGGCCGTGGAATCATATTTCAGAACCTGGATGCTGCTAGGGCATATGAGAGATCTAGTCTGCCAGAGCATCTTCGAAGAGCAAACGAAGCATGGATGAACATAAAGGCCGTTGTAAAAGATCCAAAATTAAGGGCAAGGATAGATGGCAGGATCAAGCTTAATGAACAAAAAAGTGATGCTTCAGGGCTAAAAAGGGCCTGAATGCATAACGTATAAGAATTTAATTGAAGTATAGAAATTGATCTTATGGCAGGATTATCAACACCGCAGCAGCAGGCCGGGGTTCTGAGCTTCTACGATGCGCCTGAGCGAGGCCCTAGGATGAACGCTAGGGCAGTCATAATCGTAATACTCATCTTCACGATACTTGTGCTAATCTTCGACCACGTGCTCAGCACTACGCTAGTGTGAACAGGTCCTTCTTCTTTTCAGAGACGTCGCCGTTCTCGGAGAGCAGGCAAAGTATCGCCCGCGCACCGTCCTCGCTTATGCCCACGTCCCTTGCAATGCTGCTGACCCTTGATTCCCCCTTGTCCTTGAGGTCCTTTATTATCGCAGTGGCGTGCCTGTCGAAGTATTGCCTGAGTACGACATAGAACTTCTTGTTGAACGCTCTTGTGCCTAGGACAAGGCCGCGTCTTATGCTCTCCTCAAGCGCCAGAGAGAGCGATGACGCCTCGCCCTCTGTGGAGACGATGACGAAACCATCCTTCTCGAGTTTTTTGACGTTCTCGTTCTCAGGCATCTTGTTTCTTACGTACATAAAAGGGGCTTCCTTGATTTGGGGAGAGACCTCCTCGATCTTTGCAGGCTCTGGACCAGCCTTCTTCTTCCTCATGAGGAACTTGTCATAGACCTCCTTCGAGATGCTGTAGAGCTCCTTGCTTCGCATGTCCTTCCTGAAAGGCAGGACGGCCTTCTTGACTATCAGGCGGCTGAGCACCTCCTTCTCCCTGTCGCTCAGCATCCTGTTTACGCTATCGACATCGCGTGAGCCGTACCTGAGAGTATCGAGCTTCCTGAGAACGTCAAGCTCCTCCTGAGTAAGCCCTGCCTCTGACGCGCGTCTCTGCTGGGCAGGCGCGGATGGCTGCTGGCGTGGCGCGCCCTCTGGGCCTTCCTTTCCAAGCAGCAGGCTTGCGACGTCGGATTTCTTGGCAAAGATGAACGTATTGTCCCCTGCCTTGAAGAAATCGACCTCGTCGTTCTCGCCGATCCTCAATCCCCTGACAACCTCGAAAGGCAGGTATACGATAAGCTTGTCCTTGCTTTTGTAGACCTTTACGATTTTAACACCGCCTCTAATCATTTTAAGCTTATAGAGCAGATTAATATTGCCATGAAGAATATAAAAGGGTTTCTAGAGAGCAAAACCCTATACAAAACAGGGCTGAGGCAACGCGCCGCAACATCCAGAGACCTTGCGAAAGCCGCACCGAAGAGGGGCATCTATTCGGACAAGTACTCGAACGGACGTATGGTGCTCATAGGCGGCAGTGGAAGGTTTCACGGCGCTCCGGCAATGGCTTCGCTGGCTGCGTACGGCACCCTTGCCGCGCTCAGGGTGGGAGCGGGCTATGCAAAGACCTATGTTCCTGAAGCGATGGCCGGCGCAGTACGTGCATCTTCGCCGAACATCATCGTGTCAAGCTGCGGCAAGGGGATAGCCCTGACAAACGACATGAAGAAGGACATCTCTAGGACCGATGCGGTTGTCATAGGAATGGGCATGGAGAGCGCACGGGCTTCTGAAACTGCATCGCGCAGGATCATACTTTACTGTCAGTCCAGAGGGATAAAGACCATAGTAGATGCAGGAGCGATAGCCTCGCTGAGGCCATTGCTCGGCAAACGGCTGAAGGAGATCCTCATAACGCCTCACGATTCGGAATTCTCGCGCCTCCTAGGAGTGGCAGTGCCGAAACGCGATTTGAAAGCTAGGATTCGGACTGCTTTCGGTGCGTCGAAGGCATTTGGTATAAACATCCTTCTCAAGGGCCATGTGACGATAGTCACAAACGGCAAGGAGGTGAAGCTCGTCAAGTCCCATAGCGCATCGCTTGCAACAATGGGCACCGGCGACGTGCTTGATGGGATCATAGGAGGCTACGCAGCCACCGGAGCAGGCGTTTTCGATGCCGCTGTTGCAGGTGCGTATCTCCATTCGGAGATAGGTGACGAACTTTACAAGGAGAAAGGCAACCATATCCTTGCATCTGACGTGGTGGAACGCATACCTGCTATTATAAAAAAGTTCGACAAGAGGAGATAGAGGAAGTGTGTCTATGAATTCGCCCAGCAGGGATGCAAAGTCGGAGTTCGAGAGGATAATTGACGATGCGATACTCTCGGCCTACGGCAAGGTGGATTTCGAGAGGAAGATGCTTGGGGATACGATAAAGTACGCGAGTTCCGAGTTCGGGGACCTGAGCTGTTCCATATCATTTGCGCTCGCCAGAAGCCTCAGGAAGGACCCTAGGAAGATAGCCGCGGAGATTGCCAAGCATGCAAAGGCTGGAAGGCTCGTGGCCGAGATCGGTGCCGAATCAGGATACATAAACGCTAGGCTTGACAGGGCTTCTTACGGCAGTGCAGTGATCGAGAGGATCGCAGCCATGAAAAAGGATTACGGCAGGAGCGAGATCGGCAAAGGACATCGCGTGTTCGTGGAATCGCCCAGCGTAAACCCGAACAAGCCATGGCACGTGGGCCACCTAAGGAATGCTATACTCGGCAGCGTCATCTCAAACCTCCTTGAGTTCTGCTCCTACGACGTCGAACGGGAGAACTACATAGATGACCTAGGCCTGCAGGTGGCAGAATCGGTATGGGGGTACATGCACATGGGCAACGAGCCCGACAAGAAGTTCGACACGTGGCTCGGGGAACAGTACGTTATGGTAAACAAGAGGATGTCAGAGAAGGCAGCGGTCAAGGAGGAGATAAACCATCTTGTGAAGAGAATGGAGGCGGGCGGGACAGACGAGGCGAAAACGGCAAGGGAGATCGCGGAGAAGTGCGTTGCGGCGCAGTACGAGACAGCTTCGATGTACGGCATCTGCCACGACATACTGGTTTGGGAGAGTGACATAGTCAGCGAGAAGCTGCTTGAGAAGGCCCTGTCAGTCGCAGACAAGGCGGGCATGCTCGAGAAGCCGAAGGAGGGAAAGTATGCGGGCTGCGTAACAATAAATCTAGACAAGGTAAAGGAGCTTGCAAAAGACTTCGAGAACCCGCTTGAGGACACAAAGGTGCTTGTCAGGAGCAACGGGACTGCAACATACGTGGCAAAGGACTTCGCATTCCACATGTGGAAATTCGGTATTATAGAGGACACGTTCAAGTACAGGACGTTCATAAGGAAGCAGGTCGACGGTGGAGAGCTCCGCACGACGTCCCCTTCGGGAGAGAGGAAGAGGCTGGGGCCTGCCGACAGCGTAATAAACATAATAGATGACAGGCAGAGGTATCCGCAGCTCATCCTTAAGGCGGCATTCAAGCTGCTTGGCTACCCGGAGATCTCAAGCAGTATTGTGCATCTATCATACGGGACCGTTGGAGTGAGTGGTGGCTCGTTGAGCGGCAGGAAAGGAGGGTGGATGGGCGAGGACGGCAGGAGCTACACCGCAGATTACCTTCTTGAGGAAGTCTCGAAAAAGGCCGCGGAGATAGTCGGCAACAGCAAGAAGGTAACAGACACGAGCAAGGTAGGCGAGATTGCCAGGGCCATAGCGCTTGGCGCGATAAAATTCGATTTCGTGAGCGTGGCGCCGGAGAAGGACATGCTATTCTCCTGGGAAAGGGCGCTAAAGTTCGAAGGCGACACGGGGCCGTACTGCATATACACCTATGCGCGCGCGACTAGGCTTCTCGAGAAGGCAGGTCCCGCAGAGCACAAGCTCGTTGAGAAGGATTACTCGGCCCTGGGCGCAGGCGAATTCGCGGTCATAAAGCTACTTAGCGTTGCGGATGAGATGGTTGAGAAGGCGTGCAGGGAGCGAAGGCCGAACATTCTGACAGACTACCTGCTCGAACTCTGCACCGCTTTCAGCAAGTTCTACGAGGCAGTCCCTGTTATCGGAAGCGGCGAGGCAGAGCGCGCAAGGCTTGCGGTAGTCTCATCAACAAGGCAGACGATAGGAAACATGCTGCTCCTTCTTGGCATAAAGCCGCTCGAGCGGATGTAGGCTAGTATGCGGAGTCGACCGTCGGCCAGTCTATGTAGCGCCTCCTCTCGGCTTCCTGCTCTTTTATCTCGGAAAATCCGCTTGCGCTGCTTACGGCAAGCACGATGAGGTTTATGAACAGCAGGAAGGTCATGGCAACGAGGTATATGTTTGACTTGTTGAGAATGTAGAAGGATGGGCTGCTGAAGTACTGGTAGCTGATGAATATAAGACCCATGCCGCAGACAATTGCAGCGAACGTGCTTACCTTCCTTCCGGGCCTGAAGAGCAGCAGGCCGGCCGCCAGCGACAGGAATCCTATGAGGATGTTCAGCACGGGAATGTCATAGCTCGAGATAAGGTTGTACAGGGCCATGAACTCGGCAGGTATGGCGGTTGCCGTGCTGACGGTCTGTATGAAAGATCCGAAAAGGAATGCCATCTGCTGGTACATGTAGTAAAGCATGACCATGCCTATCGCCAGGAAGATCAGCGAAGAGCCAAGGCTCAGGCGGTTCAGGCTCTGCTTCTTTGCGCTCGGCGCCCTTATCGAGGCCTCGTCTATGTCCTTTATGCAGTAGTACTTGCCGTTGAATAGCATTATCTCGGCATAGCAGTAGTTGAGGTTGCATATCTCACACTTAGCGAAAGCAGCCCTCCACGGATGGTTTATGCACTTTGCATTCTTTGGCACGTTCCTCTGTTTCTCTGTTGCGGTCTTGGCAGCGGCAACAGACTTGCTTTCGGACAGGGGAGCGGCAGAGATTGGCGCCGCTGGCTTGGCGAGAGGCGCAGGAGGCTGCTCAGCCTGCGCGGTGACTTCCTTTTGGGCGGCAGGCTTAGGCTTTGGTTGATTTATATTGATCCAGGGCGGTGCGCTGACTGCAGGCAGTTCATCCTTGGTAGTTTCTACCACATAGTCCTTGCTTTTCTTCGACTGCGCAACCTGGTTTATCGCACTTTCAGTAGCCTGTGAAACGTGACCCCTAAGCCTGAAGATCAGGAGGTCTTCAGAGCCTTCATCGACCAAAACCACACCCGCATAAACATGCGTTTACATTTCTCCCCTGCTGGCTGCTCTCTGCGCCTGTTCCATCTTTCTCTTGAAAATTCCTTTATGTTTGGCGCAGCTGATGCAATAGTAAACTTTTCTCGTGGAGAAATACTTAACGTCAGCTTCCCTAAGGTCAGTGCCAAAGCGTATCGGCCTTTCATCTGATACGGCTTTGTTCCTAGGAACATTCCTGCCGCAGTTGGAACATCTTACTATTTGGTCTCGTCCTCTCAATATAACACCGTATTAGAGATATCTACCTCCTCATATATAAAAACATTCGCACCGCACCGACATAAGTGCTTTACACGGTCGTTGGCAGTTTTCCCGTAGGGAACAGGTATCTGTAACATTTCACAAAGTTATTAATACTTGATTCGATACCAATTAGAGAATAATGGTGATTCGATAAAGATACTCGTTATAAGCAATGTAAACGGAGTCACCGATTCGCTCATAGACGGCATGGATGTACCCAATGCAAACATAATTGCAAGGGATTTCGAGGGGGACGTTGACGCCCTCTCCAAGCAGGTTGCGAGGCTCTTCAAGGACAGGAAGTTCGATTACATAGTGGTAATACCAGACGATGTCATAGAGGCCGGGATAAACCTTAACAAGATAGAAGGCGCGAGGTCCGTAGTCTGCAAGTTCGAGGCGGACGCCGAGGCCGCAGCGGCCCACAAGGCCAACATCGTGATAATGGACGACCCTGATTCCCGCATCTTCAACGACCTGATGGGATCGCTGCTGAAAGGACATTCTGGATCTTCTTCAAGGAGGGAGCCGGACAGCAGGCAGGCATCGATCTTCGGAGGCTTCAAGAAACCTCAGCCGCAGCAAAAGGAGACAAAGAGAGTGCATGAGGAGAAGGCGGAGGAAAAAGACGTGGATAAGGAAGAAAGGCAGCAGCAGGCTCCACGAGCCGGGAAAAGGAAGGGCGGGCTCGGCGGGATGCTGAAGGACTACCTGGGCATAATGGATTGAGCTTACCTCAATGCGGTAGACAGGATATCTGCCTCTATCTTCTGTTCCTTCCCGCTTTCACCGCATCCGATCCTTACCGAAAACGGCTCTATTGCCTCACGAGGTATGCTCCTGAAGGCGTTAAGGCCTATGACCTTTGTATCGTAGCCGCCGTTTTCCAAAGGTGAGAGGAACCCGAATCCAACCCAGGGAGGGATATAATTATTGCTGCTTTTTCCATCTTTCAGTCTGTACTCTACCCGACACATGCCTAACGAAGGGTCAGTTCCAGGAGGGTATGGGACAAACCCAGTTTTTATCGGGGCTATGACATTGCCAGAAAGGTCCATTGTCGAGCCGCCGAACAGTTTGAATTGGTATCGGGCAAGCGCAGTGCCGAGGTATTTGCAAACAAAGCCAATCTTCTCCTCGGTTGTAGCGTCCGGGTGCTCCGTCGAAACCCGGTCTATATAATGGTCTCTCATGGCCTGGGGCATAGTGCCCGTCCATCCGGCCTCTTGAAGCCTCTTGTATTCTTGGAGGGTATGCCACTTTGAGCTGTTGGGTGCCCTCGATGATGCAATCCAGTAATCGAAGATCAGTCCTGCATTTTCCGCGGCGCGCTCGATGAATGCGGCTGCCGTCACTCCCCTGCGTCCAAGTATCCTCGACTCGTCGATAAAGCTTATGTGCCCGGAGATGCCCAACGCATCGCATATGCCGTCGAGAGACCTCGAATACAGCTCGGTGAGCATGCCCAGATTGGCGATTTTTCCGGCAAGTATTCTTTCGGTGATGTCCTCCCTTATCACGCCGATGCTTATTCCAGGGGCATATATGCCAGTGACTCTTTGGTGGAGCTCCTCGAACCGCCTCAGTCCAAGCAGGTCAGCGACGTCTGCAACCACCCTGTCTGGCACTTGGCCGTATCCTTTAGTTGCACTCCATAGCGTGGATACCTGTATAGGTGCACCTACCTCTATCCATCTGGCGACGCGCTCACTCATCTGGTGCCTTTGTTCCTCTGTTGGACTGCACCCTATCCTTGTTTTCCTAGATGCGAAAAGGACGTCAGAAACCTGCCTTGCGGCAGTCTCTATGCAGTCAGGCCGCGTGGGGCCGCACCTTTCGGGCTCCCGTATCCTTAAGCAGTCTTCAAGCGATCTTGCAATCGCTTCTTCTCTTGCGGAGGCCTTAGAAGCGGCACATGTAAGACTCACGTTCCTTATCATGCAGTTTTTGGTAATTTTCTTGATATAAATAGATTCGCATGAGAGCGCGCTTCAGGAGAATTAGCTTTAAAAATACCTGGCGCAGTCCCTAACCGGAGGCATTATGAGTATTTCCTTGCGCTTACCTGCGTTGAGAAGTTGCCAACGTATGTCTGCATCTGGGGCGGCTGGCAACTGTTCTTGTTGTTGCTCGGGCATGCTGTTACGTTGACGTAGAGGATGCCGCTTATCACCGTGCCCGTCTTTATCTGCGTGTTGAATATGACATTGCACGTTATGCCGTTGCCTTCGGCGGCAGCGGCGGGCCTGCATCCTCCGCTGTAGTTTCCGTAATTCATGATGGACACGTTTATGTTGGGGTTCAGGACAAGGTAGGATTGAGAGTTGTTGAGCTTGACGCTTACGTTAGTAAACATCGCGTTCGAGTATGCGAAGGCGCCATTGCACGTTACCCCGTAGGCGAACTGGCACTGTCTCGAAGCGAAAGAGCTCTGAGCAGTGATGTACTGGAACATGAATGCGACCATTATGCCGACGATTATCAGGGCCCATCCGTATGTTACAAGGAACTCCATGGCCGACTGGGCCTTGGGCCCGTCATGCAATGCAAAAACGCGATGCCTCACTCATACCACGTAGTTATAACTCCGCCCAGCTTTTATATCTTTTCGTGCGAGGGAGGATTTGGTTCCAACAAAGCCAGAGACGGGATCAGAAGTGCAGGGCGTACGTGTTCTTGTACACGCGCTTGCCGTTCTTGACGCCCATCAACGTGAATGACGTGACTGGATGCATCTTCGCGTGCACCATGAACTCTGATGCGACCTTCTTGCTGCTTATCTGTATGTTCACGCCGTTGCTGACAGGATCCACCCTTGCTATGAACTCGCCGTTCCTCTCCACGTATCTCCTTATCCTCTCAAGGGTGCGCTCTACGCTTCCGGTGTTGCCCCGCAGCTGGATCACGGCCTCGTGGTAGTTGCTCGCCTTCTTGAAGTCCCTGTCGCAGAGTATCTTCTTGTACGCCAGCAGAAGCTCGTGGTCTATAGCTAGAATGCCCTTCTCGCTCTCCTCCGCAACCTCCACTATGGCCCTCTCCTCGTCGTATTTGAGCAGGTGTACAGTATATTTGCTTAGTTTGCGCACGATTATCGCTTCAAGGGCCCTGCCCTCGAAATCCGAATAGGAATCGCGCATCTTTATCCTGCCGCACCTCTTGCAGCGCTCTATCTCTATAGTCGTTGGCAGTCTGCTCCTGAGCTCCTTGCCTGCGCAGTCGTAGCAGAAATCGCCGTAGAACTTGATCTCATTGCTTGACTTGCTGCACGTCGGGCAGTGCTTCGGCATCGAATCACTTCGCGTAGTGCCTGCTCAGGATCGCACCGTAGGAAGGCCTTGTCACGAACGCACCGAGAAGCGCGCCTATTATGGTTGATTCAGAGAAGCCTATCACGCTTACCAGGGAGGTCGAGAAGAAGAGAGGCAGCATCGCAACTACCAGGAGCGCGGCGTCGGCCCAAACGATGTAGAACGCGTTACCGAGCTTGATCTTCATTGCGGTGTTGTCATTATGCTGGTAGAGCAGTTCATCTGATATTATTATCTGCGCGTCGACGCCCGTTCCTATGACAGCTATTATTCCCGCTATAGCAGCGAGGTCTATGGTTCCTATGAGGCCGACTATGGAGAGTATTATGAACATCTCGCCCAGCGTCGTGAGCAGTATTGGCGCTATGAGGAACAGCTTCCTGTACCTTATGACTATAACAGATGCAACTGCGATTACCGCAAGCAGCAGCGCAATTATGCTTATCCTCTCGAAGCTTGCGCCGAGAGTCGGCTGTACAACGGTGGGAACGCCGACTATCACCTGCACAGGCAGGGAACCTCCGCTGAGTATTGTGGATATCTCCTTTGCCTGCTGCGTCGCGTACGCGGTCGCCTGGTCCAGGGTCATGTTCGGAGGAGCTGCGCCGTTTATCGTGTATCCCGATGAGATGGAGCCGTTTGTTACGCCGGGGTTAAGTATGGGCGCGGATACGAGGCCTATCGCAGGCCAGCTTGATACAACAAAGGAGGTGTTGCCCACCCCGGCACCTTGTATTGGGCTGATGATTGGAGTCATGTTCGCGCGGCTCTGGTACACCAACGTGTAGTTGAGGCCGCTGAGATTTTCTGTTATGCTTGACGGCGTGTTGTTCTGGAGGAGAACCTTTGAATACCTGCCCCTGCTGCTGGCGAAGAACTTGTACAGTGTGTTCCAGTTGCTCGCAGCGGGGTTCAGCAGCTCCACCGGAATCGTCTTGTTGCCGAGGCGCGTCGCATTGTTTATCGCGCCAAGAGTTGCGGAGTTGGCTGAAATGAACTGGTTATTGTTAAGGAGGGACGTGTTCAGAAGGACGATGGTGCCTGTCGGCCTGTCCAGGAAGAAGTACAATGGCTTGTTTCCCTGGCCGAACGCGACCTTTGAGAAGTACACGGCCGCCTGCGGGTTTACATAGAAATTGACGGCCCACGTCACGCTGCGGTTTGTCTGTATCGGCTGCTGCGCCCCGATGCTTCCCGGAAGTATCGATGACCCATTGACGGCTACCCTGCCGTTAACGATTCCCTGGAATATGCCCTGGCTCTGGATTATGTTTATAGTGTTCTGGATCTCCTGCTGCGACACCGTTGCGATCTGGACGTCTACCTCTGAGGTGCCGATGGCCTCTATGGTTATCTGCTTGAGGCCGAATGTGGACAGCCTGCTCTGCAGCGTGTTGATTAGGTCGTTGAGCTGGTTGGGGTTTATCTGACCTGCAAGCGTGAGGGGTATGTTTGTTCCTCCGACGAACTCCACACCGAGGTGCAGCCCGTAAGTCGCGTCGAGTATGGAGAGCATTACGACTAGCACTATCAGGACGATTATGCTCGGATTCCTAAAGTAGTCCAGTCTTGTCATTTTCTCTCCTTCCTCTTCATGTACAGAAGTATCATCGATGCGTTTCCGAACCATGTGGTGAACACGTCGCCTATGAGGCCGAACAGCACAACTCCAGATATCTCGTAGTAGGTCGGCACGTAGGCCACCAGGGACACTATGAAGAGCACCGCGAATGAGACGATCGCTGTCATCGTCATTGTAAGGCCGGTCTTCATGGACGAATATGCGCGTTCCTCGGGGGTTCCCTCGTGCCTCTTTATTATCCTTATGGCGGTCAGCACATCCGTGTCAATGGAGTATCCGAGGAGCATGAGCAGGCCGCCGATGCTCGCGATGCCGAGCGGTATCTTGAACAGGGCCATCGCCCCTAGTGCTACTATTATGTCGTTGCCTGCGCCGAAGATGACTGCAAGGGAGGGCACAAGCGTCCTGAAGATTATGAACACCACAACAGAGATGAGTATGAAGGCGATTATGATTATGTACTCCAGCTGGCCAAGGAAGTAGGAGCTCTGCTGCACCGTCACTTCCTGATAGGAGTATGACGTGAACGGCACTATTGTGCGCAGCGCGTTGATCGTGTCATTCTTGTACTTGGCGGTGGCATTTGTGTACTCGTTATATGCAGAGGAAGACATGCGGTTGGGAGTGCTTGTATTCCCTTCCGTTATGCCGAACGGCTTAAGTGCAGCGGTCTCGGCCGCAAGGCTTGCCGTCATTCCCGTTATGGACTGGTTCACGCCGTTTGATGCGTTTACAAGAAGCCCCTGGAGGACGGTGTTGCCAGGGTCTGTCGCTAGCGCGCCCCTTATTCCAGTCTCATTGAGGAAGTAAGCGTTGTAAGTGCTGTTGAAGGAGTAGAATTTTATCAGTTCGTCGTATGCCTGCGAGAGGCTCTTGTTCGATGCTATCGTTATCTGCAGGCCGGTAGGGCTTGACTGCACGGAGGAACTTTCAGCCGGGATCCTTGCTGCAAGCTGGCTGGCTATCTGGCTCGGAGACATCGTCGTGTTGCTCTGGAGCACTATGCTGGCACCGCCGCTGAGCGAGAAGTCCAGCGTCAGGTTTGTGCTTAGGTAGAGGCTTATGACCATGAGCAGTAGTGGCACTAGCATCAGGAATTTCAGCCTTCTAGATGTGTATATATTCGGTAGTTTCAAAGCCATCTGACCAACCGTAGCTGATGAATGGAAGCTGCTGCTTCAGCCGTACTTCTTCATGAACTTGAGGTGCAGGGAAGTTACCATGCCGTATATTACCAGCATAACAGCAAGCAGCAGGCCTGCTATCCCAAGAAAGACCGTGGGCGTGAGGTTTATGTCCCCGTAAGAGAGCAGTATGATGCTTATCACCGTTATGTATATGGCCCAGTATGATGTCTGGAAGAGCATCCATCCGTGATGCCTCTCCCTGTAATGGAGCATGCGCTCCATGTACATTTTTGGGTCCAATACCATTACGTTGTCATCCTTTGATTTAGGCATTAAAACACTGATTTGATATTTCATTAAGTTACTTTATAATCCTTTCCTTATCCCCGTTCCTGAAGGAGTGCCGCAGACGTAAAACGCAAAAGCACATTTATATATCAGGCAAGTCCCCACTTTGATCGGTTATATGGAATTTAGACAGCATGCAAGAAGGAGGATTGTCAATGCGAGCATGGTCGTGGCTGGAGAAGCTGCATTGCAGTACCTCAAGATACGTGAAGACGACATTAACCAAAAAGGCGTGGCACTTAAAAGGGGGGTGTTAGTTGCCGTAGCTGCGATTGATTTATTGAAACAGATAGGTTACAATCGACTTAGGGAGGGTTTGGATAATCCAAAGCAGCAGACTTATCTTGACTTGGGGAAAGATGCGGTCGAGATCGGAGATGGAATAGCGGTTACAATGAGAGGCATTACGAAGGGATCGAAACTGCAAACGGGAATTGGGGTTCAGAGGGTTGTAGCTGGCAATTTAAATGCATATATGAATCTAAGGCGGCTTGGGGGCATAAGGCTTGGTGAGGAATTAGAAGAGATGCTAAGAGATAGAGTTCACAAACATGGTGGAATACGGCTCTGAGAATCTTTTTCTGAAAAAGCCAAATAAGCAGATTGGTGCAGGGGGAGAGATTTGAACTCTCGCATCCACTAAAGGAAGCGGGCCCTGAACCCGTCGCGTTTGACCAAGCTCCGCCACCCCTGCGCGTTGCAGTGTAATACTTAATAATGTAGATATAAATAGATGAGTTGTAGCTGGTGTTTCGATGCTCATAGGCATAGTCGGCGCTCCGAACAAGGGCAAATCAACGATATTCTCAGCGCTAACCCTTGTAGAAGCTGAGATAGCGGACTATCCTTTCACAACTATAGATCCGAACATAGGCGTGGCTTACGCAACAAGGCCATGCGTTGACAGGGAACTTGGTGTAAAATGCAAGCCGAGGAACTCGCTATGCGTGAATGGAATTAGACACATTCCAATAAACGTCATAGACGTTGCAGGCCTCGTGCCAGGCGCACACCTTGGCAAGGGCAGGGGGAACCAATTCCTCAACGACCTCATGAATGCGGACGCCATAGTGCAAGTGGTGGACATAAGCGGCAAAACGGATATCTCCGGCAGCAGGGCGTCTTACAGCGACCCTTACGAGGAGGTGAGGATGGTGCGCGATGAGATGTCAAGATGGCTTGGCGGCATAATACTGAAGCATTCAGGTACACTTGCAAGGAGGCCCGATGGGGACAAGGCGCTTGAGGAGTTCCTCTCGGGATTCAAGGTTACTCTTGACCACATACAGAAAGCCGCTTCTGAGAGATCCCTGGTGCTTTCGAACATAAAGTGGGGGGAGAAGGAGGCGAACAAATTCGCGGAATCGCTTCTTAGGATAAGCAAGCCGATGATCATTGCTGCTAACAAGCTCGACCAGGCAAAACCCGAGGATGTCGATAAACTAAGGAAAAGGCTTGATGGGATCATTGTCATAGGCTGCTCCGGGGCGATAGAGCTCACGTTAAGGAAGGCGGCTAAGTCAGGAGCAATAAGCTACGTTCCAGGATCGGCAGAATTCGTGACTGGCGAGGGCATAAGCCAAGAGCAGAGCAGGGCCCTGTCGTATGTCTCGGGATACATCAAGGCGCACGGAGGCACGGGGATACAGGAGCTGCTCAACACTGCCGTGTTCTCGGTGCTCATGAACATAGTCGTATATCCTGTCGAGGACGAGAACAAGTACTCGGACCATTTCGGCAACATACTCCCCGACGCCGTACTGATGCAGGACGGCTCGACAGCGCAAGATCTTGCCGCGCGCATACACACGGACATTGCGAAGGGGATGAAGTATGCGATAGACGCCAGGACGAAGCTCAGGCTGCAGAAGACCTACCAGCTGAAGGACAACGACGTGATAAAGATAGTTACCACTGCAAAATGAGTGTCACTGGTTCATCTTCCTTGCATTGGACAGCATCGCAAAGACCACAGAGACGAACAGGACGATTATCACAGGCGCGAATATCCATCCCGCTATTATCGTGCCCAGGGACAGTACCGTGGATGGGAAGGAGTAGTTCACCACCTCGTAGACGACTATTATGGCAACGAAGTATATCGCTGCGGCGTAGGCGCTGTGGAGTATGCTGCTCCTGACCGCTATCCTCATGTTCTTCGCACGCACGCCGACCTCTGCGCCTATTATGGCGCCAGCTATAAGAGGCAGTACGATGAAGCCGGGTGTCGAAAGCACGAACTTCGAATAAGCGCTTAGAAGGTAATAAAGGGGAGGGACCTGCTGGAGGGAATTCTGGTTCACGAGAACTATTTTCACGACAAGGCCAAGGAACAGAAGCAGAAGCCAGAAGAACATGGGCTCGTACAGGCTTACCGCGCCGAGGTCTTCGGCCTCCTTTTTCTCGGCCTTTTCTTTTTCCGGCTTATCCCTTTCCATACCTTTCTTTATGTAACGTATCTTTAAATACTTTGATGGGCATGTATCGGAAATGTCTGATTCTATGCAAAAGGATTACGATGACATAGCGGCCATGATAGAATCCTCGAGGGGGGAGATGGTAAAGACGCTGTCGGATATGATAGCGATACCTGCCATTTCACCCAAGAGCGGAGGCGCCGGCGAAGGGAAGAGGGCCGACTTCCTGAGCGCACTGCTAAAGAACTGGGGCTTTGACGCAAAGAGATACGAGTACACGGATGATTCCGGGGTTAAAAGGCCGAGCCTGGTGCTCAGCTGCGGAAGCGAGGAGCGCACAGTATGGATCATAGGGCACATGGATACCGTTGCAGTTGGCGATCCGGGCCTGTGGAAAACGGATCCGTTCAAGGCGCACGTCGAGGACGGCAAGGTGTACGGGAGGGGCGCCACCGATGACGGCCACGGGATCTTGTGCAGCCTTTACGCGCTTCATGCGCTGAAGAGCTCTGGCATCAAGCTCAGGTACAACTTCGGCCTGGTGCTCGCCGCCGATGAGGAGATAGGGAGCAGGTTCGGCATGGCAAAACTAATGTCCGAAGGCATATTCAAGAAGGATGACATGTTCGTGGTTCCTGACTTCTGGTCGAAGGACGGGGACGAGATAGAGATAGGCGAGAAGGGCCTGCTCTGGATCAGGATAACGGTAAAGGGCAAGCAGGTGCATGCGAGCACGCCGGAAGCCGGAAAGAACGCGTACAGATTTGCCGCCATGTTCGTCATGGAGGTGGACAAGCACCTGCATTCCAAGTACGATGCGAAAGACCCGCTCTTCGACCCGAGCTACTCGACATTCGAGATGACCAAGCACGAGAAGAACGTTGACAGCGTGAACATAATACCTGGGGTGGACGTCTCCTACATAGACTGCAGGATACTTCCCAGATACAAAATTGACGAAATAATTGCCGATGTAAGGTCCATAGCGAAGAGGGACGAATTTTCAGGCGTGCAGATAGAGGTGGAACAGTTTGCAAGGGAGGACCCGGCGATGGCGACCAGCGCGGATGCGGAGGTAGTGAGACTGCTCGAGGATTCCATATTCAAGCTGAGGCACATGAGGCCAAAGAAGATAGGCATCGGCGGGAACACCGTCGCGCTCTTTCCAAGGAAGCTGGGCATGCAGGCGGTTGCGTGGTCCACAGGTGACGACATTGCGCACCAGCCCAACGAGTACGTAGTGATAGACAATCTTGTCGAGGATACAAAGGTGCTGGCGCACCTCTTCTTCAGCGACTGAAAGCGTTAACGATTATTGCCTTCAGGATTATGTAGCCGTCGCGGAAGGTCCTGAGCTTCCCCTCTCCGGCATTCCTCTTCTTCTCCGTGCTTGGGACTTCTATGACCTTCAGTCCCTTCTTGACTGCCTTTATGTTTATCTCCGTCTCTATCCCGAAACCCTTCTCCTTCAGGTTGAGCTTTGGTATTATCCTGCGGTTGAAGCTCCTGTACCCATAGCAGATGTCGGTGTAATGCGCCCCGAAAAGCAGGTTGACGAGCATCACGAAGAACTTGTTCCCGAGTATTCTCACGAAAGTCATGTCTTCGGTGCTGCCTCCTGCGATAAATCGCGAGCCTGTGCATAGGTCATAGCCTATCGCTATGCTGTTCACAAGCAGCGTGAGTTCCTTCGGCTCATGCGAGAGGTCGGCATCCATGGATATCACTATCTCGCCATTTGCGGCGTGGAGCCCCTTTATCAGCGCGGAGCCCTTGCCCTGGTTATCGTAAAGTATGCGTGCGCCATGCTTTTTAGCCAATTCAACGGTGTCGTCGGTAGAATGGCCGTCTACCACTATTATCTCGATGTTATTGCCCTTGAGGACCCTGCGGACTCCCTGGAGCACCTTGCCGATGTTCTTGCCTTCGTTAAGCGTAGGTATGACTACTGAAACGCCCACTTTTTGTCCTCCCATCTACACCGCCCAAAAGCGATAAAATTAGGCTGCCTGCAATTATAAATCCTTCTTGTAAACCGTACTCAGTGATGCCAATCGCACGCATTATGAATTGCAACGAACTTTCATGACCGGGTGAGTTCCTTATAACTTGCAATCCTGCCGGCTATAGCAGCTTCCCTGTCGCCTTCCACCATTTGCATTATCCTTTCGTGAACGACCGATTCAGGTGTGGTTATGGCGTCGACCAGCAGGCGCTCCGGCTGCATGCCGCTACCGATCAGATACATCGCCATTAGCCTTGTGCCGACATTATGCAGGCTGGCAGGCGTTCCTGTCAGATAATCAGATGAATCGTACTTTACTTTCTCATCATGAATTGGCGTAATGTCTAATCCGAGATGTCTTGCAAGACCGTTGCGGAGGTCTATGTAATGCCCGTATGTGTATGACATGCTCCGATACCACTTATCAAACAATCTTACCACATTGGCAACCATATCGTCGTCCCCGAGTTTTCGGGAAATGAAAATTGCTGCAAATAATTCGGCTGTGCCTTCCTCGACAGGGGTCGTGCCCGATCTTCCCTGATACCATTCGTAAAACATTCCAGGGACGCTATTGAAGTTTACGTGGTGGCCGTTCTCATGGAGGGCGATAGCTTGCAACATATGCATGGGAGCATGGAGATTTATGCACAGCGTGGTGTTATCGTAATCATAATACCCACCATAATAACCTGGTGCATAAAAAGTGGATATGCCAGGCATGAGGACGCGCCTGCCGCTGATTTCAGCGAAGTAGTCAAGGCTGCCTTGCACAGTGTGCGCTAGTATGTCCTCTATTAAAGGTGATGCGAGTTTTTTGCCTATACGCTTGCCATGCTCCTTGATGAATGTCATGGCAGGTGGTCCTTGCTCCGTAGGTGCCTGGTCGTTCCTAAATCTCAGCCTCATGAAAATGCACTTTTGGAAGAAACTGGTTACTCTAAGCCAGCGTATATGAAAAGATGGTTATTTTTGATATTTAAAAGTAACGAAACGGGACATTCCCGCCTAATCAGCAATATATATTAATCTGGCAATGCCCATTATTGTGCGGTATAATTCATGAAGAGCTTAAGGATGGCTGGGCTTGGCATCGAGGCTTTCAAGAACAACTTCACGATGCTCGACAGGCCGTACAAGCTGACTTTCTCGATGACATACTGGTGCCAGTCGAGATGCCTTACGTGCAACATATGGGAGATAAAGCCGAAGGGCGAGCTTACGCTTGACGAGATAAGGCAGTTCGCGGCCAAGAACAGGTACTTCAGGTGGATTGAGCTTACGGGAGGCGAACCTTTCCTAAGGAACGACATAGTAGAGATAGCGAAGGCCTTTGTGGAGAATTCGCCGGGGCTTTACATAATGACCATGCCGACCAACTCGCTGTGCAACCAAGACATGGTCGTAAGCAAGATAGAGCAGATGCTCGATCTTGGCATACCGAAGCTTTCGATAACGCTCAGCCTCGACGGCTACCGCGAGCTCCACGACAAGATAAGAGGCGTGCCGGGCAATTTCGACAGAGTAATGTCTATGGCGAGGAGGCTGCAGGAGTTCCAGAAGAGGCACCCTAACCTCTTTTTCGTTTTCGGATACACCATGAGCAAGTTTAACCAGAACGAGTTCGCGAAGACCTACGAGGCGGTGAGCAAGGAGATACCGGGAATCACGTACAATAATTTCCACTTAAATCTTGCGCAGTTGTCCGACATATACTACGAGAACACCAACCTCCAGATAAAGTCCGACAGGCAGATAGCTGCGGAGGAGATAGAATCGGTTATAAGGAATAGGCACTTCGAGGTAGGCGCGATACCCGCAATAGAGAACGTCTTCCTTAAGAAGCTCGTCCAGTACGCTAAGAGCGGCGAGGTGCCGATAAAGAGCAAGAGCCTCGACGCTTCCCTATTCATGGACAGCTACGGCAATGTTTATCCTTCGATAATGTGGGGCCACAAGATAGGCAACATACGCGAGAGCGGATACGACCTGATGCCGCTGTGGCACAACCAGGAGGCCGAGTTCGTTAGGACGGCAATAAAGGAGGGGAAGGAACCTGTCGCCTGGACAGCCTGCGAGGCCTACCAGAGCATAGTGGGCAACATGGGCAGCATACTCGGCTTGCAGTAGATTGCAACTCTTTTTAAGTTTAAGGTCGAATCCTAATACGGGTAATTATGTATATACTTGGTATCTGGGACGGGCACGATTCCGGAGCGGCGCTCGTAAAGGACAACAAGATACTCTTCGCTGCGAACGAGGAGCGCTACACCAAGAGGAAGCTGGAGGTCAGCTTCCCCAGCAATTCCATAAAGGCGGCGCTCGACTTTGAAGGGATCAAGCCGGACCAGATAGGCGTTGTCGCATTCCCTACACTTGAATTCACCAAGACCCTCTCCAGGATATTCCCGATGCAGAAGGAAACGTACTACAAGTTCAGGAGAAGGAAGATGCTAAGGCCCAGGACAACGCACCTGATGCACTACGCCAAGTACTCCATGACGAGCATCGGCGTTCTGCCGCTTTGCAAGGCCATCAGCAACGCATCTGTCTCGCATGAGCTGAGAAGGCTGGGCTTCGGGCGGGTCAGGCTATACAACGTGGAGCACCATGCCGCCCACGCGGCCACCGCCGCATTCACGTCGGGCTTCGGGAAATCGTTAGTAGTGACCATGGACGGGGTAGGCGATGGGCTGTGCGGGACGATAAGCACGTTTGAGAACGGAGAACTCACGAGGAGGCAGGAGATAGGCGCCGCGAATTCCATAGGAATCTTCTTCGAGCAGGTCACAAACATAGTCGGTATGAGAGAGCTCGAGGATGAGGGGAAGGTGATGGCGATGGCCGACTACTCCTTCCCGTTCGAGTTCGAGAAGAACAGGCTCAAGGAGTTCTATACTGTGAAGGGCCTTGAGATAAAGGCGAAATACGGGCCGATAAAGCAGTACAACATGCTGGACCGAATCGCATGGACCATGCCGAGGGAGCAGTTCGCGTACATGGCGCAGCAGCTCCTCGAGAAGACGCTGGTCGAGTTCTTCGGGAACGCGATCGGTGAGTTCGGGCTTTCCGACGTGGCGATGGCCGGAGGGATCATGTCGAACGTTAAGGCGAACATGAAGATAAGGAACCTTGACAGCCTCAAGAGATGGTTCATCTTCCCGCACATGGGAGACGGAGGAATAGCCCTGGGCGCAGCGCTCTACGCCAACTACGAGCTTAACGGAGTGACAAAATACGACTTTAACGATTCATACCTGGGAACAGGATACGATGACAGGTACATGGAGGATGTGCTCAGGGAGGAGAAGGACATAGAGTACGAGCATGACAGGAACAAGGCATCGCATGCAGCAGACATCATAGCCGACGACAATTATCTGTTCTGGTTTCAGGGCAGGATGGAGTACGGGCCCAGGGCGCTGGGGAACAGGAGCATACTCGCAAATGCCGGTTCCGATAACGTAAAGGAGAAGCTCAATCTCTATGTTAAGCAGAGGGAATGGTACCAGCCCTTTGCGCCGTCTATGCTGGACAGCGAGGCGGACAACCTGCTGAAGAACATAAAGGGCCACGACAGGTTCATGACGATGGCATACGACGTGAGGAAGGACAGGGCCAGCGTGATGAAATCGGTGATGCACATAGACATGACAGCGAGGCCGCAGATGGTCGGCGGCGAGAACAAGGAGTACGAGAGGCTGCTAAGGAACTTAAAGAAGAAGACGGGATACGGCCTTGTGCTCAATACGAGCTTCAACCTGCACGGCATGCCGATAGTGCTGGATCCCAAGGATGCGCTGCTGACCATGAAGAAGACGAAGACCAGGCACATGTTTATGGGCAATTTCTACATTGAGAACAAGCAGGCGTGAAGGATGAAGATAGCTTTTGCGTATGACGTACCGTATCCGTGGCATATCGGCGGGATAGAGTTCCTGAATTTCAGCGAGGCCCAGGCGCTTGCGAGGCGCAACGACGTGCACTTCTTCACGCTAAGATGGCCGGAGATGAAGGAGAACTTCAGGTACGAGGGCATACGCTACCACACCTTCCACAACGTGACGCAGAAGCAGGTGTACAGGCATGGAAGGAGGTCGATAAGAGAGGCGGTCTTCTTCTCATTCGGATTGTTCAAGATGTTCAGCTATGATTTTGACGTGGTCATAACCGACCAGTTCCCGGTGCTGCATCTGCCGACTGTAAAGCTCTATTGCTGGCTCAAGCACAGCAAGCTCGTGCTGGAGGTGGCGGAGGTGTGGGACCGTGCATACTGGAACGAGTACCTAGGAAGCGGACTGGGCTGGATCGCGCACGGCCTGACAAGCCTTTTCATAAGGAATGCGGACATGTACGTAGTTGATTCCAGCACTACCGGGAACAGGCTTGCATCGATATTCAGGATAGACAAGAAAAAGATAGTCCAGTACGCACCGTCGGTTGATGACAAGCTCATAGGAAAGGTGAATAATGGATACAGCGGCCTGCGCGACAAGACGGTGATATTTTCAGGCAGGCTGATAAAGGAAAAACGGCTCGACAAATGGATCGAGGTTGTCGAGAAGGCGATCAGGAAGAGCCCCGGCATAAGGGGCGTGATTGTTGGCGCAGGGCCGGAATACGACAGCATAAAATCACTTATCGAGAAGAAGGGCCTTTCTGGGAAGATAGAGCTAAGGCCATTCTACAAGGAGAAGAGGGACTTCTACAGGGAGCTGAGGAGGTCCGGGATGATACTCCACATGTCCGAGAGGGAAGGCCTCGGCATAATCGTAATAGAGAGCGTTGCACTTGGCACGCCAGTGCTGTTGCCGGATTACACGCCGCTCCCGAAGGAAATAAAGGGGATGTGCGTTGTGGAGCATGAGAAGGACATGCCAGGTAAGATAGTCGAGATGCTGAACAGCAGATCGAAGGAAAAGTACATCTCCAACACGAAGAACATAGACCGATTCCTTATATCCAATGTGATCCCTGTATTCAGCAGGATATTCAAGGACATCGGCTTGAAGGATTAAATACCATTCGTGCAATAACCATAGAGTGCGAGCGCATGATAAACTATAAGGAGATAGAAACAAAGTGGCAGGCCAGATGGTCAAGCGCCAGGATCTTTGAGGGCGAGATCAGCGACAAGCCCGCTTACATGGTCACCGCGGCATGGCCGTACACAAATGCGCCGCAGCACGTAGGCCACCTGAGGACCTTTGGCACCACGGATGTCCTTGCAAGGTACATGAGGATGAAGGGCTACAATACGCTCTACCCGATGGCTTTCCATGCGACTGGCACGCCAATACTCGCATTCGCAAAAAGGCTCAAGAACAACGACCAGGATCTGATATCAGAGCTGCACATGTTCCATGTGCCGGACGACGAGATACAGAAGATGACAGACCCCATGTACATAGCGAGCTACTTCATAGACGAGATAGAGAAGGGCATGAAGAAGGCCGGATACAGCATCGACTGGAGGAGGAAATTCGTCTCCGTAGAGCCGCTGTTCAGCAAGTTCGTCGAATGGCAGTTCGGAATCCTCAACGAGAAAGGATATATAGTCAAGGGCAAGCATCCAGTAGGCTGGTGCCCCAACGAGAACAACGCTGTGGGAATGCATGACACCAAGCATGATGTGGAGCCGGAGATAGACAAGGAAACCGCGATAAAGTTCAAGATAGACGGCGAGGACGCATACCTTCTGTGCACGACGTACCGCCCGGAGACGATATTCGGCGTGACGAACGTGTTCGTCAATTCAGATGTGGTGTACGCGCTCTGCAAGGTGAACGACGAGCCCATTCCTTACTACATGTCAAAGGCCACGTCGCAGATGCTTTCATACCAGCTGAAGATAGAGCGGATCTCGGAGGTGAAGGGAGCCGACCTGCTCCAGAGGATGTGCCTGAACCCGATCAACGGCGCGAAGATACCGGTACTGCCGGGCTTCTTCGTCAAGGAGGACATCGGGACGGGAATTGTGATGAGCGTCCCGGCCCACGCACCTTTTGATTACGTAGCGCTAGAGAAGCTAAGGTCCAGCGGCTACAGCATGCCTGAGATAAAGCCAGTGAAGGTCCTTGAGGTCAAGAAGGCCGGCGCTGCCGCCGAGGAGCCTTACGTGGACATGCCCGCGCTGGCATACATAAACCTCTTCTCCAAGGGCGAGAAAGAGCTCGACGCCGCGCTCGAGGAGGCGACAAAGGCTGAATACAAGGACGAATCGCATTTCGGCGTCATGATTGTCGAGGGTTATAAGGGCATGGGAGAGATGCAGGCAAGGGAGAAGATAACCGCCGACATGGTGAAGGCCTGCAGCGCTTTTGAGATATACGTAATCGTTAACAACCCAGTCTTCTGCAGGTGCGGATACAGGGTCACCGTCAAGCTCGTGGACAACCAGTGGTTCATAAACTATGGCGACCATGCATGGAAGGACAGGGCAAGGGAGGCCTTCATGTCGATGACAATACTGCCGGAGAAGAGCAGGAAGGCATTCGAATCAGCCATAGACTGGATAGACCTCAGAGCCACCGAGAGGGCGCAGGGGCTCGGGACAAAGTTCCCGCTCAACGAGGACCACATAATAGAATCGCTCTCCGATTCGACGATATACATGTCCTTCTACACGATCTCGTATCTTGTCAGGAGCATCCCCATCGAGAACCTCAAGCCCGCATTCTTCGACTACGTCTTCCTGAAAAAGGGCAACATAGACGAGGTGTCGAAGGCGACGGGCATAAGCTACGAGACCATAAAGAGGTGCCGGGAATCTTTTTCGTACTGGTATCCTAACACGTCAAGGCACTCCGGTCCTGACCTGATATTCAACCATCTGACAATGTACATCTTCAACCACGTTGCCGTCTTCCACAAGGAATACTGGCCGAAGCAGATAGTCGTCAACGGCTCGGTCCTCAGCGAGGGGGAGAAGATGAGCAAGAGCCTCGGCAACATAGTGCCGCTCATGGACGGCATGGAGAAGTACGGCGCTGATCCGCTGAGGTTCGTTGTGGTCGCAGGCGCGGATCTCTTCAGCGATTCGGAGTTCAGCGCGGAGGCGGTCCGAGGAGTTGACGAGCGCCTGGAGTACCTCTACGACCTGGCGAGGAGGATCGATGAGTTCGAGTCGGGTGAACTGAAGCACATAGACTACTGGCTCTACTCCAAGCTCAACAGGAAGATAAGGGCGGTCACGCAGTCGATAGATAAGCTCGAGCTCAGGGGCGTATCGACACTTGCGCTGTACGATTCCATAATAGAGCTGAAGAGGTATCTCGCACGCGGGGGCGGCAACGGTCTTGCCCTCCGCGATTACGTCACGAATGTGACCATGCTGCTTGCGCCGATAGTGCCGCACTTCTCTGAGGAATTGTGGGAGATGCTCGGCAACGGGCCGTTCGTAGCAACGGAGAGGTGGCCCTCGGCTGACGAATCCATGATAAGCGACAAGATAGAGAGCGAGGAGGAGCTGCTCGACAGCGTGATAGGAGATTCGAAGCAGGTCCTTGACCTCCTCAGGAAGAAGACGGGCAAGGAGCCGGCCGAGCTCGTGCTCATAGTTGCCGACAACTGGAAGACCATGCTGAACAACAGGCTTGCCAGGGAAAAGAACACGGGAAAGGTGATAAAGGAGCTCAACTTGGAAGACGAGATGTTCAAGGGCGTAGACAAGGACAGGGTCATGAAGTACGTGAACCAGCTGCTCAGGAAGCGCAACACGCTGCGCATTATAAGCACGGACCAGGAGGAGGAGTTCAGGCTCCTCAACGAATCCAAGCTTTACATAGAGAGCGTCCTGAGGTGCAGGCCGGTGATAGAGAAGGAGGGCTCGGCCAAGTCCCAGAGGGCCGCGCTCGCTATGCCGCAGAGGCCGGCTATAGACGCTAGAACCTGAAGCTGTTGAAGAACAGCGACATCACAAGCGCGATTATGAGTATGAAGGCTAGTTCTATCATGAATAATATGGCCGGTATGCCCATCAGTGTTGCCGCTATGAAGAAGAACACGAAGGTTATCAGCATCATTATCGCGAATACGCCCTTGTTCCACCTGAACACCTTGCTGCCGTCTAGAGGATAGACCGGCAGCATGTTGAAGAATGCCAGGAGTATGCTTATGAACAGCGTCACAGACACGGCCATGTTCAGATACTGGCTTGACTGGAGCGCGCTCGAGTAGACAATGCTTATGATGAAGAACACGATGAAGACCGCGAAGTTCGTCAGCGGCCCTGCAAGGGAGACGTATCCCTCCTCCCTCCGCGTGAACGTGCTGGTGTATATTATGGTTGCTCCAGGCACGCCTATGAGGAAGCCGAAGAGCGCGGTCATTATCGTGAAGAATATGCCGTTTGTCGACTTCCTGAAGGCCGCTACCGCTCCGAAATGCTTCGCGGCAAGCTTGTGCATGTATTCGTGGAGCACGAACGAGAGCGTGACCGCCATGATGGTTATCGGCATGAGTGCGAGGAAGGCGTACGGCTTTGCAGCCGCATTGGCCAGGCCCCCGGAAAGCACAAGCGCGAAGCCCAAGCTGAGGATCAGGTCGGCTATGATTATGTCCTCTATCTCCTCCCTCACAAAGGAACGTCCACTATTGTAATAATCGGCCATTGTCAAATCACGATTCCGCGCGAAGCCTTCAGCTCTTTGTCTGCACAGTGCCTTCCAGCGACTTCGAGCAGCTGCAGCTCTGCGTTTCGGGTATCTTCGGCACGATGTTGAGCACGAATTCCTTCGCCTTTGCCTGAAGCGCGCTGACTCCTTCTGCTGCCATCGGCGTTATGTCCGCCTTGCCCTCCATGCACGCGTCGTAGCCCGTGACGATACCCATGCCAAGGTAGCATATGCCGCTCTCCCTCGCGAGCGCAACCTCGGGGTACTGGACCATGTCGATGACATGGAAGCCCTGCGAGCTGAAGAAAGATGATTCCGCCTTGCTGACCATGCGCGGCCCGTTCACGACGACGACTGTGCCGGCCTTGTGATACTTCATCCCCATGCCGTCCGCGGTCTTTGCAGCGAGCTCCCTGAGCTCGGGGCAGTAAGGCTCCGCCGTGCTGACCTGCGCGAAGCCGTCCTCGTCGAAGAAGGTCTCCGCCCTGCCGCTGGTCATGTTCACGAACTGGTCGAAGAAGACGAACTCGCCTGGTTTGTAGTCGGCGTTAAGCGAATTTACCGTGCAGGTTCCCAGTATCCTCCTCACCGTCATCGTCTTGAGCGCGGCGATGTTTGAGCGGTAAGGCACCTTCTCCGGGGAGATCCTGTTCTTGAAACCGTGCCTTGGTATGAATGCGACCATCTTCTCCCCCAGGTTTCCGACGGTGAAATCGTCGCTGGTCGGCCCGTACTTGGTGCTCTGGCTGAAGACAGCGGCGTTCTCCACCAAAGAGGAGAGAGTTGCGTCCCCTATAAGGCCTATCTCGGCTGGCATGATATCGAATCTTATTAACAGCCAAATCTATAATAAATATATTCTTATAAGAATAGAACACCAGACCAAGCTTGAAGCCCCATAGTCTAGTGGTCAAGGATATCGGGCTCTGAACCCGGTGACGCCAGTTCGAATCTGGCTGGGGCTATTTCGGCTTCTGTTTATCAAGAAGGGGAATTAGAAGGAAGGTCAGCTCCATACCCCGTTGGCAAACTTTGCGGCGGAGATGGTAATCCCTCCGGTATTGCTGTTTGCGATGACCGAGTAGTAGTGGCTTTCAGTCTGGTTGCAGAGCGCGAGCGCAACATTGTCGCCGTATCCTGCGGGCGTGGAGAATGCGACATTGCAGCCCGAAGGCCAGGTTATGCTCTGGCATGCGGACCTGCCGCATGCGACCATGAGCGCAACGGCCTCAGGGTCGGGGCCGTAGTTTGTATTGTAAGTGAAGTTATACGGGCCCGAACTGCCGGAGGTGGCTCCAACCTGCCCCTCGTAGTTGATGGTGCCGCTGGAGGTGAGTGCGAAGCCGGCAACGCTCATGGCGCCCAGGCTTGCCTCGGTCATGTTGCATGACTGCGATCCGAAAGGCGCGCTCGCCTCGGAGACAGTGTATCCCGAACTTGATACGCTGTCCATCACGGGCCACTGGGAATTTATCGAATAGCCATTGGTAGAGCCCCAGCAGAATGTCCCAGGATATCCGCTTGCACTAACGGAGCATGAGGCGGATGTGGCGGACGATGGATTTGAGTAGCAGAAATGCGGGACAAGGATTGCGTAGCTGCCTGTCTGCTGCGCCGTTGTGGTTGGCGATGTCGTGGCCATGGAGGTGGTCTGGGACGTCGCAGGCACAGTCGTGCTCGGAGAGGTCGTGAAAACGCTCGTCGATGCCGTTGAAGGCGATGATGTGGTGCTCTGGATTGACGACGCGCTCCATACGCCGTTTGCGAACCTTGCGTCTGATACGGTAACTCCGCCTGGGCCCGAAAGGTACACGGTCACGTAGTAGGAGCTGCCCTCCGCCTGGTTGCAGAGCGCTAGATACGTGTTCTCATAGTTGTCCGAACCCGTATTGGACGAGACCATGCTGCATCCCTGCGGCAGAATTACCCTTGGGCAGCCGTACCATCCGCATGAGATCATGAGAGCTACCGCTTCTGAACCGCTGCCGGAATCGGTCGTGTAAGTGTAGGTGTAGCTCAAGACCTTGCTCGCGTTGCCACCGGATTCTCCGGTATATTGCACCTGGCCGCTTGATGATTGAACCGCTAGACCAGCAACCACGGTGTCAGCAGCCCCGGATACGCTGCATGCGGATGCGCCTTTGGATGCGAACGGGCGAGCAGTTTCGGATACGTCCGTGTAGCTTCCGCCGTTTGAACTTTCATCAATGGACCAGAATGGCGTATTCAGCGCTCCGTTTCCGGAGCCGGCCCAGCAGAATGTGCCCGATTGCCCGGAAGGGACGGAGCATGCTGCTGATGTTGTGCCTTTCGCGCTGCACGAGCTTGCTGTGTAGGTTTGCTCATTAGGAGGGACAGTGGTCGTGCCTGTAGTAGGAGCGGTTGTGGCCACCGTAGTGAAGCGGGTGGTGGTGTATATCGTGCTTGGATTGGTGGTGTAAACGGATGTTGCCACAGAGGTGCTTGAACCACACTGCGAGGTAGTGCCGTAGCAGTTCCGTGTTGTAGTGGAACCGCCGCCTGAGGAGATTGTTGTAGTAGGTATCGTGGAGTATATGGAGCTGGAATATACGGAGCTTGAGGCAGACGTATAAACGCTGGTAGTGTAAATGCTGCTGGTGTAGCAGTAGAAGCAGCTCGTGGTTGTTGAGCTTGTCGTCCGCATGGACGTAGACACAGATGTCGGTACAGAGGTCGGGAAGCTTGTCGTTGATATGACAGATGTTGAAGTGGCCGGATTCACTATGTACACGACGGCACCGCCCACGCTGGTGTAGGGGCCTGGCGGCTGGCCTGAGCCGAACGCCTGCCAAGCCTCAGAAGGATACCAGTTCCCGTAGACGTAGCTGGGGCTGCTGGTGGTGTAAGGCGTCCATGCGTTGTTGTAGAAGTAGAAGCCGTAAGGCGGCGCCAGAGAAGCCTCGGATATCGAGTAGACCTCTTCGTAATCAGTGTAATCGTAGTAGCCGTAGTCGCTGTAGTTCAGGTACAGGAAGCCTCCGCCGGTTGGAGCGGTGTAGCTCCACACCAATGCCGAACCCTCGTATGCGAGGAACTGGACCTGCCCGTTGTTCGGTGCAATCATCTGGAAGGTGTAGGTGGCGCCAGGGGTAAGTACGGCTGCGATGGGCGAATAGTGGTATGTCAGGGCGTTCGGAGGCCCTGAAGTCCACGAGTAGACAAGCCCCCATTGGCCGTAAAAGTCAGAGAACCCGATCTGGTCATAGCTTCCTGCATTGTCCCATGCGGACATCAGGACGTAATAGTAGTCGTCGGCCTGCGGTGCGGCGCCTGGAATCTGTATCGTTGTTGATACTCCCCTGGCCCATGCAGGCGCGGTGTCGACTGCACCAAGCCAGTAATGGGTTGAGACAACGGAGGCAGGCGAGGCAAAGTTATGAACGCATCCGGTATTGCTCAGCGCGGATTTAGGTTGCGCCGGAGGCGGGGCTTGGTGTCCGTTCACTATCGGAATCCCGGTTGTCGAGTTCCAGTTCACTACGATAACGGTATTGCTAGGCGTGGTTATGGAAAGAGGATTCACGGAGGAGCATGAGGTGGCAACCAATGGATTGTTCCCGAACTCTTTTGTTGCAGGCGGAGGAACCGACATGAAAAACGCAACGATTATGATGGCTGCCCCAAGAAAGACCAGGTTGTCGGCAATGCCGTGGATTGCCATTCTGCTTTTCACGACTTTATAGATGCTTGATAGGTTATTTAATTTTATCCATAAGGCTTAGCTCGGACCATATTGAACCTGCCCTCACTTTCGCAAGGTTCAAAAGTTTTGATGTTCAATATAGTGCGAGTAGCATGCCTTCAGAACAAGCTAGTCCTCAGCAGGCTTCATCCGACCTTAGCGTGATCGAGAAGCTCAAGATGTTCAGGGGCCTTCTTGACCCCAATTACTTCAAGCAGTCGGTGCGGCCGATCATATTCAATAGGGCAAACGGCGATCCGGAGCGCGTCCATGAGCTTGTCCTTGACATACTGAAAAAGAATAATTTCGAGCTCTCGCTTGTTTCCGGGCTGTTCAATGCGCCTGAGGAGCTCAGGATAGATGTGTACGGGAAGAGGCTGGTGCCTTTCGGCTCTGCGGCCGGACTGGACAAGACCGGCGACCCGCTCTTGCCCCTCTCGAACATCTTCGGCTTCCTTGAACCTGGGACCATATGCGTCAACCCCAGGGAGGGAAATCCCAGGCCGAGGGTTGTCAACGACGACTCCAGCCTCGACCTGTACAACGCGCAGGGATTTCCAGGCAAGGGGCTTGATTATTTCCTGAACAACCTTAAGGACTACAAGATGAGGAAAGGGAAGGTGCCCGTCTACGTAAACATGTGCGGCATGCCCCTTTCGGAGCAGAATGCCATAGAGCTCGCGATGGAGGAGATGAGGACGCTGCTGAAGAGCCTGGAACCCTACTGCGACGGTTTTGTGTGGAACTGCGCGTCGCCCAACACGGAGGCGCTCAGGATGCTGCGGACGCCGGAGATATCGGAACAGACCTCTGCGCTAATGAAGGAGCTTGCGCCAGAGAAGCTTAGGCTCGTGAAGATATGGCCTTACGAACCCGAGGAGAAGGAGGCCACGTTCAGGTTCATCGAGGGCTTCATGGACGGCGGAGGTCACGGGGTTGTGGCCATAAACACGAAGATATTTCCCAGGGAGCAGGTGCCGGCGCCGAACTGGGGATACAAGTCGGCGGGAAGGAGCGGCAAGTTCCTCAGGCCGTACCGCCTCAGGAGCGTGAAGGACATAAGATCCGCTTTTCCGGATTCCGTCATAGTGGCTGCCGGCGGAATTTTCGACGGCGATGACGCCTATGCCACGTTCAAGGCAGGCGCGAACATGCTTGAGGGCTACACGCCGTACACGTTCTACGGACTTGGCCTGCTGAAGCAGATCGAGAACGGCGTCGCGCAGAAACTTAGGTCTGATGGCTACAAGAGCCTTGCCGACCTGCAGGCGAACGTCAGGGAAGGAGGTGCAAGGGCCGATGGGTAAGCGCATAGACCCGCATGTCCATTGCCGCGACTGGGGTCAGTCTTACAAGGCGACCATAAAATCCGTTACAGAGATAGCCCGCAGACAGGGCGTTGTTGCAATCATCGACATGCCCAACACGCAGCCCGCAATAACCTCTGAGGAGCTGGTAATGCGGAGGCTCAGCACCGCGGAATCTGAGGGATGCCTTGACGGCTATTACCTCTACGTCGGCGCGACCCGAAGCCCGGAACAGCTGAAGGAGGCGGTGAGGCTCGTGCGCGACAACCCGAAAGTTCTCGGCATAAAGATGTATGCTGGAAGATCGGTCGGCGACCTGGAGGTGCCGGACGAGGAAGGGCAGCGCGCGGTGTACAGGGCCTTGGCTGGCGCGGGCTACACCGGGCCGGTCATGCTGCACTGCGAGAAGGAATCACTGTTCAGGATGGACCTGTGGGACCCCAAGCGGCCGCACACGTGGCTCATGGCAAGGCCGCCGGAGGCGGAGGTGGAATCGGTAAGGGACCAGATAAGGCTTGCAATAGATTCGGGATTGGAAGCGCACCTCCACATCTGCCACATCTCCGTGCCCGAAGCCGTAGAGCTGGTAAACGATGCAAGGAGGGAGCTTGACATAAGCTGCGGCGCAACTCCCCATCATCTCACGATGTCTACCGATGACATGAAAACGCGGGATGGCATTACCTACAAGGTCAATCCCCCGCTAAGGGACCGGGAAACGGCTGCAGGGCTCATGGACCTCCTTAAGCACGGGAGGATAGACTGGATTGAGACGGACCACGCGCCGCACACAGAAGATGAGAAGGCCAGATCCTACCTGTCTGGGATACAGAGCCTCGGCACGTATTCGTCGTTCTTGGAGGGGCTGAGGGAGGACGGCTTTACCGATGCGCAGATAGAGAGGCTGACTTACTCAAACATAAAGAGGGTCTTCCCGAAGATAATCGAGTAGAAGGTTTTTATTAGCTAGCCGGCAATGTTATATCAGGCCAGCCCGTGAATTCCTATGGTGAAAAAGCCCCAAAAAAAGAGAGATTCGGACCTGTTCTTCAGGATCGGGATAATAGTCGGGGTGCTACTTGTATATCTTGTTGCGGGAAAGGTGGGGCTGTCTCTGGCGCTCATCAATTCCAGCGTGACGGCGATATGGCCACCCACGGGCATCGCCCTTGCAGCGCTGCTGATCTTTGGCTTCAGGTACTGGCCGGTGATATATGCCGGCGCATTCATCGTCAATTTCAGCACGACTGGAGACATCATGAGCTCGGTATTCATAGCCCTCGGGAATACGCTTGAGGCTTACGTGGCCGCGTTCCTGGTGAAGAGGTTTGCAAACGGCATCAGCGCATTTGATACATGGCAGAATACGGTGAAATTCGGCCTCTCGGCCGTACCAGCAGCAGTCGTCGCAGCGACGGTGGGAGTAACGACGTTACTGCTGTCCGGATTGACCACGTACGTAGCATACGCCCTCACCTGGGTGACATGGTTCCTTGGCGACTTCACAGGTGCGGTGATATTCGCCCCTGCAATAATACTACTCTACAGGAACCCGTACTTCAATTACGGGGAAAAGCCTGGCGAAAAGCTCACGTTCATACTCCTGGTGATCGTCCTTCCCGCTTTGATATTCAATACATCAATAGTAGCATACCATCCCGGGGCGTACCTTTGTCTGGTACTGATAGGCATAATAGGCATGAAGTACACGCCCAGGGAAACGGCGCTGGCGGGCATTGCAATAGCAATGACGGCCATCTTCTTCACGGCACATGGAGTAGGTCCATTCATCATCTCTGGCGGCCAAGCCAATACGGCCCTCTTGCTTCTCCAGCTCTTTGTGGCGATACTCACGTTATTCGGGCTGGTGCTCGCCGCGCTGACAAAGTCGGAGGACAACCTGCGCAGGCAGCTTCTTGCAGAACGAAACTCGCTCGATCTCCAGGTGAGGTACATGGAGGCGGAGATGGGGCAGGACAAGAAGCACCACGGCGTAATTCTAGAGCCAACGAAGACCGGATTCCTCGATCTTGATCTGGAAAACCATACAAGCATAAGAAATGCAAAACACGACCAGGTCTATGGGCATTACAGCATGCTGCCGAGCTGGAACATGGACATATTCTACGAGCACGTGCTCCCGCAGGACAGGAAGGTGGCGCACAAGGCCTATGCAGAGGCGTACAAGACAGGGAAGCTGAGCCTGGAGTGCAGGATAAAGTGGCCCGACAATTCGATACACTGGATAGAGATAAGGGGCCTCGTCTCTTTTGATGAGGACCACAAGCCGCTGAGGATACTGAGCAGGGTAATAGAGCTTGCGCGAACCCCTTCGAGATGATCTATGCCTGCCATGATTATGCGTGATCCATATGCCATTCAACATAAAGCCGCCCAAGAACGATGACGAGTACTTCGAAAGGATGACGCACGCGATCTTCCAGGCGGGTTTGAACTGGAAGATGGTGGAGAACAAATGGCCGAACTTAAGGAAGGCCTTTGCGGATTTCTCCATAGACAGGGTCGCAAGATTCGGCGACAGGGAGGTTGAGCGCCTGATGAAGGACACGGGTATAATACGAAACGAGAAGAAGATAAGGTCGGTGATAGCAAACGCCAGGGAGTTCCAGAGGATAAAGGGTGAGTACAGGTCCTTCCCGGGCTACATACGCTCCTTCCACGGCTCGGAGCAGGGGATGGCCTACGACCTGCAGGAGAGGTTCAAGCACCTCGGCTCCTCAAGCGCGAGGATGTACATGTGGATGATAGGGATGAAGCTCAAGCCCAATGCCGAGGAAAAGGCATGGATAGCCTCGCATGATAAGGAGCACCATGGTAGATAGATGGCACAGATCATAGACTATATCCGCGCTGTTGCAGCGATATGTGTAGTGCTGATTCTGGCAGCGATCTTCCTTCTTAATGGGATGCCCAGGACCGCAACTTCCACGAGCACGGCCATTCCGAGCAGCAGCTCCACGGCGCATGCGACAACCACAACAGTATCGCGGACATCGCAGAACTGGGAGGGCATGTACAGCCTGCTGAGCAACAATACGTTCAACCTCCAGAGCATCTTCAACCTCTCCCAGCCGCAGCAGAACCTCACCGCAATAGAATACTCCGGGAACATAAGCAACTACGGCGCGAGAGCGCCCTTCAACCTGAGCTACGGGCTTGGCGTGAACTTCAGCGTTCTGGAGCTCAGCACGCTGAACGCGTACCGCGGCCACGGGGAGAACATAACGTCTGCATACGTAGACGGCGGATACTACCAGTGCGTAAGGGCCGATGACATAGCGAACGGCGGGCCGCAGGGGCTCGTGTGCTATCCCGAATCGCAGTCCGGGTTCAACAGCGGCAGCCTGATGTCCGGACTGGGGGCTGGCCTGGCCGATGCAGAGCAGCTCAGAGGCACGACGCAGTCGCTCATACCTGCCGCCTTTGCGATGCTGCTGGTACACTCGCCGCAGACGGCGATAACGCTGCGCAACACCAGCATAAGGAATTCCAGCTTCAATGGCCTTCCGTGCAAGCTTGTCAGCAGCAACTACTCCACGAATTATGACAACGACACCGGGGGGACGGAGATGAAGGGAAGGATAACCACCTGCATCTCGAAAAAATACAACGTGCCGCTGACCGCGCATTTCACGATAAGAAACGTGAGCACGAACGGGGTGACGCGGAACGGCACAAGATACAATAACTACCAATTGCTTCAGTTCAGCATAAACGTCACGGAGAGGAGCCTGGGCACTGGCAGGGGCAAGCCTTACTCGCTGCCATCCAGGACCGCGTGCTTCGGGGTTGCCGAACTGCTTACATGCTACAATCCGGTGATAGGGACGAACGGCGTGCTCGAGCTGAACCTCTCGATAAGCAACGTCTACACGATACAGAACTACTACAACGGGAGGTACAGCTACTACGAGGTCAATTACACGAACGTGACGATAGCGTGCTCGACCCTGGACCAGTTTGCGGAGCTTGGGGACAGCAGCGATGTCAGGCAGTACGAATTCGCCAAGCTCGCTGCACTAATAATGCACAACCAGACGGTCTCTGGAAGGGTGGCGATACAGTGCTACAACCAGACCGGTGCCCCGATAACAAGCCTCAAGCCAGGGGATCCGCAGTACTTCAACCTGTTCCTGAATTATACGGAGGAGAACGCCACGTCGCCGAATGCGCCGCTTGGAAACGGGCTGCCGGGACCACATGTCTTCACCGCCACGGGGATAGCAAGCGCATACGTCTCCAATTCCAGCATAGATGCGCCGCAGTTCAACCTCCGCCTGAACCGATGAACAGGATTATCGCTTCAATGTTATCAAAACCTGGTCCGGATCCACGCCCTCGCCAACACCATAGCCTTTGATACGCCCTTTATCGACGAACTCGTCCAATCGTTTCCCCACTGAACCCTTTAAGAATTCGTTAATTGGCTCTGCCGCTATTCTTTGGACGGCTTCGTTCGCAAGTATGTCCTCTACTACCTTCCTTAAAATGGTGGTATAGACGCCGTTTCTCCTTGCGGAATGATCGACGTATGCAGAAGTTATGTCTATCCTACTTCTGCCATAGGCCGTAGTTATGATGTAACCAAGAATCTGACCTGTTAAGGGATGAGTTGCAAAATAGTCGGCTGAGTTGGGTCCGTGATATAGCGGTTCATCTTCCTCCAGCTGCAGGCTGCACCTTGTGAATTCATCAAACTCACGGCGCTGGGCAGGGCTAAGGGCCTTGTAATCAATCCTTGTGACCTCTATCTCAAGCCCCGGTTCGTTTGAAGGACCAGCTCGCGCCTTCCCGATTACATCCAATGGATCCCTGATTCGCCTTGGCATTTTAACCATAGAGATGGTGGACTTTTTGATATTTACGCATTTTGGCCCATTTGGCGGCTGTTCAAGAGCGCGCTTATCCCGCATTCTTATTAGGCTTCATCTTGATAGGATGGATATTATGCATGTTTCGAAGAGGACCATGGTACTGTTCTTGGTAACAGGCACTACGATAGTATTATCGATGCTACTTACGCTGATCGTAGTCTATACTGGTGCTTATGCGATATCAGAGATGATATTTGCAGTTTCTGGACTTCTTGTGAGCATTTATCTTGTGCTGTACCAGTATCTCAGGGTGCCTCTTGCATGCCCGAGGTCAGGACTTGTGGACTGCAGGAAGGTGCTGGACAGCAAATACTCCTTCCTTGCCAGGAACATAAGGACGTCGGTGCTCGGCCTGCTCTTCTTCCCTCTCATGATCGCAGCGGTGCTCATCGGCAACCATCCTTTGGTGGTACTTTTCAGCTTTGCTGGCCTGATCTACACTTTCGAAAGGATCTACACACAGTACAGGATAGGGAGCATCTGCCTGTACTGCACATTTACATACATAATGGTGGTATCAATGCTGATGACCGCACTGATATCGGCATAGCGCCTACAGCCTGAAGTGCTTCCTGAGAGGCAGCAGCTTGGTTACGGGCATCTCCTCGTAGTCCTCGTAGCCATCGACATAGATGAGGCATATGTCATCGTTCGGTATAGTGGTCTGCTTTAGCGCGTCCTTCGCAAAGGCCCTCGCCTTCGCGTCGAATATGTCCAGGAGCGTCTCCTCCTGCTTCACCGTGTCGTCGTCAGTGTCGCGCACGTAGACCAGCTGTATGTCCGTTGAGTTCTCGTTTATGTTGGAGAGCGCGAATCCCTTGAAAAGCTCCTTGTCGTAGAGGGCTATGTAATCTAGGCTGTCGCCCACGTACTCGAACATCGCGGTCATGCCGCTGAATTCGCCGGTTTTCTCGAACCTCGAGCTCCACGGATACAGATCGAATATCGTGACCTTTACGGGCAGGTTCTTGTTTGGCAATTTACCACATCTGCTTTTGGCTATCTCATGTCAGGCTCGTCCATCGTCTGCGTCATCGACTTCCTGCGGTGCGGCCTGTACACGTATTCGTTGCCCCACGGGTCCCTGACCTTCACGCGAGTGGGCCTTACCTTCGTGAACTTGGACAGCGCGAACTCGTCCTTTACCGGCTCCTCTGTCAGCATGGGTCCCTGCTTTACGGCGTATCTTGGCTCCTTGTCTGCCTGCAGTATCGTTATGCACGAGACAGGGCATTCCTCTGGGCAGATCATGCACCCTATGCACTTGTTCACCTGTATCGGGTATTCGGTCATGTCGAGCGTGACCGTAGCCGTTTTTGTGGAGGATTCAACGTTCTTGTGCCTCGGCCTTGTGAAATCAAGCGCATTCACGGGGCAGGTGTCGCCGCATATGCCGCACTGTATGCATATGTCCTTGTCGAAGGTGAATTTGTACGGCGTTGTGCCACCCTACAGCTTGTCCTGCTGGGAAGGAGGCGGGCCCGGTGCCATGGGCTGCTTCACTATCGGCTTCGCGATCTTAGGTATCATGCCTCTCGGCATGTTCCCTCCGGTAAGCCCGTAGAGTATCGCTATGCCCCCTTCTATCAGGAGTATCGTGAAGCATATGTAGAATGAATACATTGCAAGTGTCGGATTGTTCTGGGAATCGAAGTTCTGGTTGAAGTAGCCCCATATGTTTGAGGTCGAGGTCGACACCGTCGCAGGGACTGGGTTGGTAAGGACCACGGCGCTCTCTGTGACGAAGACCGTGCCCATGATGTAGAGGCCAGCCCCTATGACTACAAGCACTGTTATTATCGTATTGTATATTGGCTCCTCATCTGTGTCCTTCAGCAAGAGCAATACCAGTGCCGCGGCAAAGACATTCACTGCCAGCAGCTCGAACGGCACCGCTATGGGGAAATCCTCGTATATTCCTGGGTAGAAGAGCTCGAACCCGAGGAACACTATCAGGAAGATGCTGGCATCCCTGAGTATCACGAAGAGCAGCCACCAGATGTCTGCTGCAAGCCTAAGTGTGAATTTCCTCAGTATCCTGAGGAAGTAGCCCCGTGCTATCTGTATGGAAACGGCAAGTATCGTAAGAAGCGTCAGCAGTACCGCTATAGTATTCTCCGTGTATGTTGCGCCTATCGCGACATAGGCAGTCTGGTTCACGGGCCCCGCCTGCAGCAGAACCGGTACTAATGACAGATCCACTCAATCCCTATCCAATATTCTATCAGGTATCTTTATTTACTTTTGGATGAGCCGCTTTTAGCGAGCTTATCCATATTCCTTGCCATCCTGATCTGCTCGGCTATGTACATCCTTTCGGACATCTTCTCCAGCGATTCTGCGCGGCCGAGGGCCTCAGCTATGCTCTTCCCTACAGCCACGGTGCCATGGTCAGCAAGCATCACTACTGTTGCGCCTTTCTGTACGGCGCTTGCAGCCGCACGCGCAATCTCCGGCGTTCCCGCCTTTATCCATCTCTGCCACGCAAACCTTCCGATGTAATATACATACTCTTCATGCTTGCTCTTGAGCGCTTTCTCGAAGAGGCTGCTGCCCAATGCGTCTGCCAGGGCGAGCGAGAACGTGCCGTGTGGATGGACTATCGCACGCACTTCGGGCATCCTGAGGTAGATCTCGGAATGCAAACGGAATTCCGATGATGGCTTAGGCCCATCGATCGATTCCTGCTCCTTAGAATGAATATCTACCAATGAGAGATGCTTTGCTGTTATCCGGTTCTTGTCCAGTGATGCAGGAGTTATCAGCATTGTGTTGCTGCTTAGACGCACGCTTATGTTTCCAGAAAGAGTGGTGTTGTGCCTCAGGAGATATAGCCTTCTGCTTGTATCGAGTATCGCGTCGGCCGCAGATTCCCTGTCCAGAGCCTCCGCCTTTATGCTGCCCGCTTTCATAAAGCACGACCATTTGCATATCTTTTTGTGAATATATATTTGTATGCCTGCAATAGATTGGTGTCTGATTAAATGGAGATTCCAAGGCCCGTAGAGTGGCAGCCTGACAGGAAAGATATTAGATGGCTCCTCCAGACAAAGCTTCCCGGGGAGATGGAGTACAAGACTTCACATGATATCGAGGAGATTTACCATGCAATCCGCGTGCTTGACATACGCGGTGCGCCGCTCATAGGGATAGGGGCAGCGTATGGCATAGCCGCGCACGTCTCCCATGTTAACGGGGGGACAGCAGATTTGTATTCTGAGGCAAAAAAGGCCGGAGAGCGTCTGGCAACAGCCAGACCTACTGCCGTAAACCTCAGATGGGCGGTTACGCGCATGCTTTCTGCAGCGAAGGCGCTGGCGGACCGGAATTTGAGCGCCGAGGAATTCAGGGAAGGGATCATTGCAGAAGCCATCAAGATAGACAATGAAAATGCCGCAATGACGGACATGATAGCGAACTACGGCAAGGAGCTACTGAAGGACGGCGACGTTGTAATGACGCACTGCAACGCAGGAACACTTGCCTGCGGAGGTCTTGGGACAAATCTTGCGCCGATAAGGGCTGCGCTCAAGGAGGGGAAGCGCATCAGTGTCATCCAGACGTGGACTGCGCCGCTTCTGCAGGGTGCGAGGCTTACGGCGCTAGAGCTGGCGATGGGGGGCATAGATGGCACGCTCATAGCCGATACGGCCGTTTCCTATGCAATGGAGCACATGGGCGTTACAAAGGTAATAGTAGGCGCAGACAGGATACTTGCCGATGGCAGAACCGCTAACAAGATAGGGACGTGCGGCATTGCGCTGCTTGCAAGGCATTACAAGATACCTTTCTACGTCGCGGCACCAACCTCGACTGTTGACATGAAATCCAGGGACATACCCATAGAGCAGCGCGATCCTAATGAAATCAAGAACATACTGGGCAAGCTGAAGATAGCCCCGGATGAGATAAAGGCGGCAAATCCTGCATTCGACATAACGCCCCCGAAGTATATAGCGGCCATAATAACGGAGAAGGGGATTGTGACCGCACCTTATAGGAAAAATTTCAAGGCTATTTTTGTAAGATAAGATTGAGCAGATTAACAGGAACGTGTTATGATTCTGCTCAAAAAGATATATTTAAGAAGGAGAAATACCATAATTTAATTTGACCAAAATGAGATTGCTTAGGGTACGTGATGCCGCGAAAACGCAGCCGACAATGCAAAGCATTCTAGACGAAAAGGATATCTTAAGACAAGGGGAGTTGATATCCCAAGTGAGAGACCCGAAATTGCAACTTAGGCTTGCACAGTCAGAAGATTGGGATATCAGAAATGAATTGGCTCGTAATAGGAACTTGGCTAATAATGTACAGCATGTACTTGCTTCAGATAGCCACCCGTATGTTAGGAGCAACCTTGCAAAACATACCAGAATACCTAAGATACAACTTGTACTTGCAACTGACCGTTCATCACGCATAAGACAAAGTCTTGCAGGAAATGAGAATATTACTAAAGAGGTTCAGCTGATCCTGGCTGTGGATCCATCGGTGCACGTGAGATCCGTTCTCGCTTTGCAAGGAAACAAACTGGACCCCGAGGTCATCGAAATACTTCTGCAAGATAAAAAGTCTGAAGTACGGCACTCTCTTGCACTTACAAAGAATACAACAGACATAGAACTATTAAAGAGGCTGGCAGTCGACAGAAGCAGAAAGGTAAAGATAGAAGTTGTGGAACGTTTGTTTTACGGTCGCCCTGATAAGAGCTTGGTTGAAGAACTGCATCCAATACTAGAAATGGATCGAGATCCAGAAGTAATAAGGGCATTGGAGCGCATGGACTTTGAGAGACAATTGATGGCAGATACACCTAAGATGATGGATCTGATTAGACGGGGCGCAACAGGAAAGGAAGTAGTAAGAGCACTTAGACGCAAGGAGTAAAAGTCACTTATGGGTAATCACTGCGCCCTCCAAAGCCTTTGAGCATCCGCATGTTCGTTTCTCGGGTATCTGCGGTATTATGTCAAGTATGAGCCCTGTCGCCTTCTCGACGTTCTTGCCGAAGATCCTGATTACCTCGCTGGTCGAGACCGGCTTTATGTCGCTCCTGCCCTCGAGACCGGCATCATAATCAGTTATGAGGCCTATGCCGAGATAGCACATCTGCCTCTCCCTTGCCAAGGCGGCCTCTGGATACTGCGTCATGTTTATCATGTGCGATCCCTGCGAGCTGAATATACTCGATTCCGCTCTCGTTGAGAATCTTGGGCCGCTTATTACGGCAACTGTGCCGGAATCATGGAATGCAAGTTTCTCATTCTTGGCGGCTTTTGATGCGATCTTCCTAAGCTCGCCGCAGTATGGCTCGGCGGTGCTTACGTGCGCCACAACTTCATCGTCATAGAAGGTATCTGCCCTGCCGTGGGTGTAGTTCACGAACTGGTCGAATATCGCCAGCTGGCCGGGCTTGTAGTCGGGCCTCAGTGAGCCCACCGCACCAGTCGATATTATCCTTTTGACCCCGAACTGGTAGAGCGCCTCTATGTTTGCGCGATAAGGCACCCTCTGCGGCGGTATTGTGTGCTTCCTTCCGTGCCTGGCTATGAACGCAACCTCCCTCTTTCCCAGCTTTCCGATCATCACCGCGTCGCTGGGCCGCCCGTATCTCGTGGAAACGCGGTGCTCCTCGACATTCTTCAGGAGCGAATAGAAGCCGGACCCGCCTATCACTGCGATATCTATTGCCATGTCAATCATTGCTTAGCATTTTTCATCGCTAAATTAAATATATTGCTCCTTCATGAGCGCGTCAACCTCGTTCCTGTCCGGATAGGACACTGAAGCGCCAACCTTCTGGACGCTTATGGCAGCCGCGCAATTGGCAAATTCGAGGGATTCCTTGAAGCTGCGCTTTTCCGCGAGGCCCGCTGCAAACGCGCCTATGAAGCAGTCGCCTGCGCCTGTGGCATCGACAAGGTCGACCTTTATGCCATTGACGCTTGTCATCTCGTTGTCGCGTATGCCTATCACGCCGCGGTCGGCCAGCGTCGTTATCACGGTCTGGCTGCCGCTCGTGCGCATCTCCTTCACATGCCTCATTACAGTAGAGGGATCCATCCGCAGGTCCTTGTGCTGCATGCTTACGTATTCCTTGTGGCCGGACCTGAAGGCGAGTTCCACTTCGTTGAGCACCAGGTAGTCGCACATGCCAAGCAGCTCCTTTGATACCTCATAATTCGGAAAAAGGTTTAGTAGCGTCTTCGCTCCTGCTGCCTTTGCCTTCTCGAAAGCGTGATAGATGACATCCTGCGGTATGGCGAGCTGCGATATCACTATGTCGGATGATGAGAACTGAAGGTCCGGGAGATCCTTGATCGATGCCTTCATGCTGCTTCCTGTAAACACGATGTGGCGTTCTGCAGTCCCGGTAAGGAGGTAAATCACCGTAGAGCTGTGGGTGTTTTCTATTATGCGGACATCCTTTGTCTCTACATCCTCGCTTTTGGCGAAATTAGTGAGAACCCTGCCGAAAGCGTCCTGGCCAACGAACCCCGTCAGGCTGACTTTGCCGCCGAGCCTTGCTGCTGCAACAGCCTGGTTAAGCCCGTTGCCCCCTGGTACGAAATGCAGCTGGCTTCCGTACAGGTATTCGCCAAGGTCAGGCAGCCTGTCGGCGACTATGACTATGTCCATGTTCATGTTCCCGATGACAACTATCCTGCTTGATGCACTGCCTGCGCCTTTCTTTATGCAATCACCAGAACATTAATTGCCGCAAAGTAATAAAAGCAGGTAGCAATTGTCCTCTGCAAACCTTCACTTCCGCAAAACAGAAAAATAGTGGCAGTTTAACCTCAGAAGAGACTTCCGTTAATAAGGATGCAAACAGATAGCTTTTTAAACCCAAAAATTATTTTTATCATTGCGACCGGTGAAAAAGTGTATTACAGCGAACATGAAAGACTTGAACAAATGGAGGGCCTCCTCGAGAGGTTTGCATACATCTCCATAGTATCTGACTTCCTTATCGCAATCTCAACATACTTCGTCTTCCAGAACATATCGTTCTCGAAGAACTTCCTTCTGCTCAGTGACTATCTCGACCTCATAGAGGTGGTGATCGCTTCAGTAATACTAGTGCTAATCGTCACGCTCAGGTATTATAAACGAACGATCTCACGACTCCACCTCTTTATAATTAGAAGCAGGTACAGGGGCGACACCTGGATATTCGGTGCGCCAGCATAATCGTTTTTGTGGTGCGCCCGCCTGCCCTAATCCTCCGATGGCAAGGCCATCACTTCCTGTGTTCGGGACTCCCCGGCGGCTCCTTCTCCGTACGGTAGCAGATGGCAACCCCTATCATGAGCAGTGCGATGCCTATGACACTGAGGACGCTTATGAGAGCTATTGCGACGACAAGACCGCCAAAGAAACCGAACGCAAAGACATAGAGGCCGTACTCGCTTGAATCGAAAAGATCCCTGTATACGTGGTGAAGGATTATGAAAAACACGCCGATGAACGACAGGATGGCGATTATGGTGAAGTAGAATGCATCTGCGCCGGCGAGATGCAGCACAGCTATCGTATGGTTTATGGCATTAGGTATCATTGATAGGTTGACGGGCAGGGTTCCTGCATGAATAAGTATGCCCATCAGTATACCGATGCCCGCGCCGAAGTAAAGCTTGTACCATAGCGGTTTTGATGCCATCCAGACCAGTCACATTAGCATCAGATTGAGGCCGATTCTCCTATAAAAACCTAATACTTACCGAAATCAGTACAATCCTTTAAAAGAATTAAATTCGCTATAGTCTGGAGGGTGGGAGGATATGCAAAGCGCTTTGGAGCAGAACAGGATATTGCTAGGCATTGCGATATCGCAATGGTGGGCGTCGGTTGGTGCGGCAATGTTCACCATAGGCGTCATACTTATCGCACTGGCGTATGCCACAATAAGGATCATACCGAGCTTGCAGTCGTACTACACGGGCATCTTTCCTACAGTGAGCTTTGAGGCCTATACGATAGGCATAATCATTGTAACCATAGGCCTTGTGCTGATGCTCTACTCCAGATATAGTCTCGCAAGGCTGAACCTTGCAAACAGCAGGGCTTTCCGCTCCGCGTACAGGCAAACCGGGCCATTGAACTTGGAGAGCGAGAGGTCCTAGGAACGACGCTATTTAAATATCAGAATCTTTGAGAGTACTTACGATACTATGGGGCCTAGACTAATCAGGGTGCATGAGCATCCTGGCACATCAGGCCAACCCCTTAGGGAGATACCAGTGGAGCCCGGCTGGGGCGCGTACAGGGATATTACGGAGCTTGGTTCTGCGCTTGCGTTAAGTTCGGGCAAGGTGGTTTTGATATCGGACCTCGGGAACAGGGAGCAATCTATCAAGCAGATACGGGAGGCAACGGAAGGGCTGGACCCCGAAACAGCGCAGCGGTTTATAAACGAGGCCGAAAGGCTTCTAAGGGACTGAACCCGGCACACAAAAGGTTTAAATACGTTATTGGGGATACTATAAGCATTATCATCGTCATTAAGGCTCTCCAAAAGCCTATTTTTACGCTTAGATAATATATATTAGGTGAAAATGAATGGCCGAAAAACCGCACATGAATTTGATCTTCATAGGTCACATTGACCACGGTAAGTCAACCACGGTAGGAAGGCTGCTTTACGACACGAAGGCAGTCTCGGAGCAGGACATGAAGAAGCTCAAGGAGGAGGTAGCAAAGTACAACAGGCCTACCTTCGAGTTCGCATTCGTAATGGACCAGCTCAAGGAGGAGAGGGAGAGAGGAATCACCATCGACATCATGCACCGTGACTTCCAGACCCCTAAGTACTACTTCACGATTATAGACGCACCAGGACACAGGGACTTCGTCAAGAACATGATCACAGGAGCAAGCCAGGCGGATGCAGCAGTGCTCGTGGTCTCATGCCCTGATGGCGTTCAGTCGCAGACAAGGGAGCACGCATACCTAGCAAGAGTGCTCGGAATAAACCAGCTCATAGTAGGGATAAACAAGATAGACGCGGTCAAGTACGATAAGGCGAAGTTCGACGAGACGAAGGCCAAGGTCAGCGAGCTGCTCAAGACAGTGGGATACAACGTCGACAAGGTAACGTTCATACCGTACTCTGCGCTTGAAGGCATAAACGTCTCAAGCAAGTCGGACAAGATCGACTGGTACAAGGGACCGACGATGCTCGAGGCACTCGACACTCTTCAGGTTCCGGCAAAACCCACGGAGAAGCCATTGAGGCTCCCAATACAGGACGTCTACAGCATCTCAGGCTTCGGGACCGTCCCTGTAGGGAGAGTGGAGACAGGCTCTGTAAAGCCCGGCGACCAGGTAATAATCATGCCTGGCGGCGCAAAGACAGAGGTCAGGAGCATCGAGATGCACCACCAGCAGCTGCAGAAGGCAGAGCCTGGAGACAACATCGGCTTCAACATCAAGGGAGTTGACAAGAAGGACATAAAGCGCGGGGACGTCATCGGGCCGACAACGAACCCGCCAACGGTAGCGCAGGAGTTCACCGCGCAGATCGTGGTCATAAACCACCCGACGGCGATAGCTCCCGGATACACGCCGGTGTTCCACATACACACGATGCAGATAGCATGCACGATAACCGAGATCGCGGAGAAGAAGGATCCGAAGACCGGACAAACGCTTCAGAAGAATCCTGAATTCATAAAGAACGGGGACGTGGCCATAGTCAAGATAAAGCCGACAAAGCCGATATGCGTGGAGAAGTACAGCGAGTTCCCACAGCTCGGCAGGTTCGCAATCAGGGACATGGGCCAGACGGTGGCGGCAGGAGTGATCCTGGACGTTGTCAAGAGGGCATGATTGGTTGCCGGTAGCGAGGATAAAGATAATCAGCAGGAACAAGAGGGACGCGAGCAGCATAGCCAATCAGATAGTCGAGATAGCCAAGTCGATAAACATAAAGTTCAGGGGGCCCATCCCCCTTCCAACACGGAGGCTGAAGATAGCGACGAGGAAGACCCCTTGCGGCGACGGCTCCCACACCTACGAGCACTGGCAGATGAGAATTCATAAGCGGCTCGTCGAGGTAGACGGAAGCGAACAGGCGCTCAGGCAGATAATGAGGATACTTGTCCCCGACACGGTGCAGATAGAGATGACGATCTCGTAAAGGACCTGTGCATTCTGGAACCTTGGGTTATTCCATACACAACTCTTTAAAGAATATCCGGATGGTGATCTTTGACTGGAGCGGAGTCATAAGCGACGACCGGAGGCCTGTATACGAATCAAACATGCGGGTCCTTGAAGCGCATGGGAAAAAGCGATTCACTTTCGAGGAATGGTTGCCGAGGACGACACTGACCCCGATAGAGCTCTTTGCAAATCATGGAGTGACTGGAGACCGCGAGGTCCTATTCAGGGAGTACAGGGACAATCTTGCCCAGGTCAAGAAAGAAGGGATAGTCACTACGGTATACCCCGATGCGAAGGTTGCACTGCAGAGCCTGGCCGAGAAGGGCAAGGAACTTGTTGTGATAAGCAGCCATCCCGAGGAGCATCTGCTGAAAGAAGCAATTGATTACGGCGTCAAAAGATATTTCTCGAAGTTCGTTGGTAATGTCAAGGACAAGGCGCAGGAGCTCTCGGAGCTGTGCTCTGTTCAAGGAATAAATCCGCTGGACACCGTCTATGTGGGTGACACGATATACGACATACAGGCTGCGAAGAAAGCGGGGGTTCGTTCTGTCGGCATAACGAATGGCTACCACGTGAAGGAGAGGCTTCGAACGGAAAACCCGGAGTTCATAGTGGATTCGTTAACGGAACTCAGCTCTCTTTTCTAGAGCTTGCAAAAGCCAGGCAAATCATGCGCGTATCTGTACTATTCCTTTGATGGCCTTTACCTCGTCGGTCGCGTAAGGCGATGCATATGCTTTCTGCGCTGACATCAGCATGGGCCTGTCCAGTCCGCTGTCGCCAACAACCCTGCAATCCCGCAGCGTGAGCCCATGCCCGGCCAGCATCTGTTCTGTTGCATGCAGCTTCTCCTCGCCTGATGCTATAGCTGTCTTGAACCCTCTCAGCCTGCCCGAATCGTCAAAGATCTCGCGGTTGTGCCTTGAACCAGTAAGTTCTCTCCTGAAAAGATCCATCTGCGCGAACGTTGCCGCGGATGTCCCTGCAGCGGTCGCCAGGAACGCCATTCCACCAAGCCCCAGCTGCATGTCCACCATCCGGAAGACCGTTCCTATCAAGCGGCCCCTTATGTAATCTGCGGCAATCCGGTACATCTCGTCACGCCTGCCCAGCCCATTTGCCAGGAGGAGCCCATAGAGCATCTCCTGCGCGATCATCTCCCCTTCGAAGCCGTTTCGGATCGCAAGCATCTCCTCTATCTCGGACTTGCCCTTCAGGCCGCGGGCAACCGTTGGCAGGTGAAGCCGCCTCAATTCCTGCATCAATATTGCTTTTCCGATGCCTTCGGTGACCCTCCCTCTCCATAAGGTATTGTCCCCATCAACTACCACTGCCCTTGTTGCCATGCAAACACAAATTAGTGCTGGGTCTTCTCATATTTAAGCTTATTTTCGCGCCAGCCGCCCTCTGCATCATATATATCTGGGTATATGATTCTTACTTCCCAGTATGAACTTTTATTACAATACCGGTTGTGCCAGTATTGCCGTTTTGGGGAAAAGGTATTTAAATATATACCCGTCTACAACTATAACTAGGCGATCAGCATGGTAGAGTTCACAAATGAACTATTTGGTAATAAGCAGGCAGCAGAGGAGAGCCCATCGGCAATTGGGCCGCAGATAAAGATAGTAACAATCGGGTGCGGAGGAGCTGGGAACAACACTGTAAACAGGCTACTTAAGGTTGGCGTGAAGGGCACGGACCTTATTGCGGTAAACACTGATGTTCAGCACTTCAAAATAATCGATGACAGGATCAAGAAGATATTGATCGGGAAGAGCCTTACAAGAGGGCTCGGAGCGGGAGGAGACCCTGAGATTGGAGCAAAGGCAGCTGAGGTTGACAGGCAGCAGCTTGAGGAGATTCTGTCGGGCGCACACCTTGTATTCCTGTGCGCAGGAATGGGAGGCGGTACAGGTACCGGATCCATATCGGTGATAGCGCAGATTGCAAAAGAGCAGGGCGCCATCGTCGTATCAATGGTAACGTACCCATTCGACCTTGAGAGGGTAAGGAAGGTGAAAGCCGAGGAAGGAATACAGCGCTTGAGGAAGTACAGCGACAGCGTCATCATACTTGACAACAACAGGCTGGTCAAGTTGGTGCCAAACCTTCCTATGAACGAGGCCTTCGGAGTTGCGGACGAGATACTTGCAAAGGCGATAGGCGGATTGGTCTGGACGATAACGCAGCCAAGCCTCATAAACATAGACTTCGCTGACGTAAGATCAATCATGGGAAGCGGAGATGTCGGCTTCATATCGGTAGGAACAGGAAAGGGCAACGACAAGGTAACGAGCGCTGCTGACGCGGTGCTGAAGAACAAGTTGCTTGACGTTGACTTCGAGAACGCAAAAGGAGCGCTTATACACATTTCGGGCGCATCAGACCTGACGCTAGGCGACGCGATAAAGGCTGGTGAAGTGATCACGGAGCGCATGGACCCTAAGGCGAATGTCAAATGGGGCGCGAGGATCATACCAGGGTATGAAGGCCAGCTTGAGATAGTAGCGATCGTGACGGGCGTACGGGGCTCCAGCATCGTAGGCAAGTTCGAGGAGCAGAAGCAGGTGCGCTACGGAGACGTCGACATGATATAGAACCGTTTTGGTTCTGTATCAGTCTCATGTTAAATGGTGACCAGGGATGTCTGACAACCAGTTCGATTACGATGCGTTCTCACCGAAAGTGGCAGTGGTAGGCGTCGGTGGCCAAGGAAGCAACCTAGTGAATAGGCTGTACGGGTACGGCATGAAGAGCGCCGACACGATAGCCTTGAACACTGACATAGGCCACTTGAACATAATAAAGGCCAGCAAGAAGCTGCTCATCGGAAAGGACATAACGAACGGGCTGGGTGCCGGCGGTTTCCCCGAGGTGGCAGCCAAGTGCGCTGATGCAAGCAGAGGAGAGATAGAGAAGGCCCTTGCGGATTACAACCTGATTTTCATAGCAGCCGGTATGGGAGGAGGAACGGGGACTGGCGCTGCGCCGGTGGTCGCAAAGATAGCAAGGGAGACGGGGGCTACCGTAATAGCAACAGTGACCTATCCATTCGCGCTTGAGAGGAGCAGGAAGCTGAAGGCCGATTGGGGCCTCGAGCAGCTCCAGAAGGAGGCGGACTGCACGATTGTGATAGAGAATGACAAGCTGCTGTCATATGTGCCGAACCTTCCGATAGAGAGGGCGTTCGAGCTCGTTGACAACATAACGGGCAACGCTGTCAAGGGGATATCTGACGCGATAACCTTGCCGAGCCTGATCAACCTTGACTTCGCTGATCTCAGGAACATTGTAAGGAACACAGGCACTGCGGTCATAAGCATAGGCTCGGGAAGAGGGGCAAACAGAGTGGAGCAGGCAATAGCATCCACGAAGGCCCATCCATTGCTTTCTGTAGAGTACGAAGGGGCAAAGGGCGCGCTCATCCATGTAGCAGGAGGAGGCAACCTTACGATAAGAGAGGCGACAAGGATAGGAGAGGGCGTAACGGACGGCTTGCTCGATAATGCGAACGTCATCTTCGGGGCAAGGATGGTTCCGGATCTCAGCGACGAGATACGCGTGATGTCGGTTGTCACTGGAGTTAAGGCGAAGTTCGGCCAGAAGAGGGACGAGAAGGCGCCTGCGCTAAACCTGACAGCGATAGACACCCTCTACTGATAACGCTTTACATTTGGGGGATTTCCCCCTTCTTTTTCTTCATTGGTAATGCTTTTGTTTATCTGCGATGATTTGCAGAGGAGAAGGCTTTTTATAGTTGTCTTCAGTATATCAACAGCGTGATTCATTGCCAGAAGACATAATGTACTCCTCAATGAAAGAGATCAAACCGGGAAGATTCATACTTATAGATGGAGTTCCTTGTAGGGTAGTGGAGATGGACTTCTCCGCGCCTGGGAAGCACGGCGCTGCGAAGGTAAGGCTCACTGCGGTAGGCATATTCGATGGCCAGAAGCGCAGCCTTCTCAAGCCAAGCTCTGCCGATGTTGAAGTGCCGGTCATAAACAAGACAAAGGCGCAGGTCGTCTCAGTCACTGAGGCAAGCGCGCAGCTCATGGACCTGCAGAGCTACGAGACATATGAACTGCCCATACCGGAGGATCTCAAGGAAGGCGTCAAGGGTGGCGCCGAAGTGGAGGTCATGGAGAGCATGGGGAAGCGCGCCATAGTAAGAGTACTTGGCAGCTCATGATACTTACCAGACGGTTGATAGAATGGAGATACGAATTGAACAGGATACAAACAACAAGCTGCTAGGCAGGAGGGAGGTCCACTTCACTGCCACTTACGGTGACAAGACGCCATCCAAGGCGGAGGTGAAGGAGAGCATCTGCAAGAAGCTCAACATGGACCCGGAGGCCACGGAGGTGGTGAAGATAAAGCAGCTCTATGGCAACAAGTCAAGCTCAATTGTCGTTTACGGCTATGAGACGAAGGAGCTAATGCAGAAGATGGCTCCAAAGGTGAAGGAGAAGAAGGCGAAGGCCGGAGGCAAGGAGGCGCCGAAGAAGGCGGAGGAGCCGAAGGCTGCCCCGAAGGAGGAGGAGGCCAAGAAGGCCGAGGCCCCTAAGTAGGTGTGATCATGGCCGACGCAAACGCTGCCGCCCCTGCAAAGGCCGCTGCCCCAAAAAAGGCGAAGAAGGCCGGGCCTTACAAGCCAGCATCCAAGTTCTGCCCTAAGTGCGGGGCCAGGATGGCCGCCCATGCCGACAGGTTCGCTTGCGGCAGGTGCAACTATACAGAATGGAAGAGCGCTGGCGGCAAAGGTAAATAGATGGCCGCGAAGAGGAAGGCTAGGAGAAGGGCGGCAAGGAGGGAGGGGAAGAACCCGCTTGTCCTGATAGCAGCGTTCCTGCTCATCGTAGTGTTCGGTTCGCTCGCAGTGTCCGCGATGTGGCAGGTGCCATTGACCGCTAGCGCGGCGGCATCGCTTTCGGAGGCGCTTGTCGCAGTGATGGTGCTGTCAGGGATCATCTCGCTGGTGCTGTACTTCTTCCTTTACGACAAATTGGTAGCACCAGTGGTGTTCGGATGGATATACCTTCTCATCGCCCTTGTGATACTTGCCTTTGCGCTGGGCACCGGGCAGGTCTCGCAGTCGTACCAGAGCTTCGGCGCCGAGGCGGCAGTGCTGCTCGCATTCTCCATAGCCGTATTCGTATATCTCTGGATCTACAAGGGATGCTGGATAACCGGTCTCTGGCCCGACATTGGAAAGATAGCCAGGTCGCTGGGCCTTTCTCCTGACAGGATAAGCCTCAGGAACATTGGAATAGGCCTGCTGATGGCTGCGGCGGTGTTCGCGCTCGAGATCGTTGTCGGGCTAATAAGCACTGCCACGAACACGGCCATAAACACCAACGACACGGTGATGCTGATCGGCGCGCCGGCGTGGTTCCTCTTCTTCATAGCCGTGATAGAGCCCATAAACGAGGAGGTGCTCTTCAGGGGGTTCATGGTGCCGAGGGTCGGCATAGTCATAAGCGCCGTGCTTTTCGGCGTCGGCCATGCAGGATACAACTCAACGTTCGCTGTGGAGGTCATTGCTGCGTTCATCTTCGGGCTGATAGCGGGATATGCCTACAAGAGGACCAACTCGCTGTATCCGAGCATCATAGCGCACATAATAGTGAACAGCATAGCCGTGGCCGGATTCCTTTTCATGCCTACGGGTGTGTGCTGTTGAAGCTCAAGGTAGTGATCGTAGAGCCGAGCTATGAGATAAACATAGGCTACATAGCCCGCGTCTCGAAGAACTTCGGCGTCTCTAAGCTCTTCTTCGTTAACCCTAAGGCGAACCTGAAGGGAGATCAGGCAATAATGTTCGCGAAGCATGCCAGGAACCTGCTCGAGAGCGCGAGGGTCTACAGGGATTTCGAATCATCAGTAAGGGACTGCGACATAGTGCTCGGAACGACAGGCGTATGGAGGAAGGCCAGGGCCAATTTCAAGCGCATATACCTGCTCGATGATGCGGTAACGATGCTGAAGAGGACGGGGAAGGGGAGCACCAGGGTTGCAATAGTGATCGGCAGGGACGACACAGGCCTTAACATGGCAGAGCTCGAGCGATGCGACATGCTCGCTTACATAGGCACGAACGGCAGGTACCCGGTACTGAACATCTCGCACGCGCTCGCCATACTGCTTTACAGGCTCACAAAGGATGACTTCAAGGCCGAGTATGGCAGCATCTCGGACAGGACGGTAGATGCGAAGGAGGTGGAGCACCTGCTGAAGGTCTTTGACCGCCTTACCGGAAGCAAAAAGATAAGGAATAGAAAAGCGGTGAGGGCAGTCTTTAAGCGAATGCTCTATCTCTCGCAGCCTAACAGGCAGGAGATACACGCCCTGATAACCGCCCTTAAATGATTATCTCTGAGGAGGTCTCTTTCTCTTTATTATCTTGACCTTTGAAGGCGTTATCAATACCCTTGTGGCATCGATCTGGCCTATGTCACCGTTTAGAGATTCCACGTACCTCTTGAGCTCCGTCACGACGTTGTTGCGCGTGTTGGGCCTCTTGTTGAGTTCGGTTATGTCGAGGAGTATGATGTTCTTCTTCGCTATCTCTTCCTCTATTGGCTTAACCTCTTCCTCACTGGTAATAGATACAGGCTTTATGTACATGTCTGCAGGTTCATGCATCATGTCCACATCCTCCATCTCTACCGAATTCATGTAGTCCTCTATGTTTATCTCTTTAGACGAGCCAAATGCCTGGCCAAGCTTGTTAAAAACTCCCATTTTCTCACCGATCGCCGGTTGTTTTCCTGAGAATATCTATGTTCTCTTATTTTTATATAGCTTTCTGTCTTTTCTTTTTATGTCGGTGGCCATGATGGATCGCAAAAACACCGGATTTTGCGATCAATTCCTGTCAAGCTGGTCCATTATCTTCTTCGCAATCTCCTTCCCGAAAAGGCGCTCCACAGTCTCCTGCGCTCCGGGCTTCCTGAGATCTGAAACGCCCTTTATGCCGTTGAGGTACATGAGGCGGGCCCTTACGCGTCCCACCTGTTCAAGCCTTATGAGGTCGAGAAGCTCCCTCCTTATGCCGTAGCGCGTCCTCAGCCGCATCTCGATGAGCCGTATTGGGCTCACCCTGAGCAGCTTTGCGAGCTCGGAACATGAATAGAGCAGCCAGTCCGCATTGGTTATCTTTGTGAAGAGAGCGCCAGGTGTGGTGTTGTATTCATTTGTAATCTCGGGCTCCGTCTTCTCGCTTATCCAGTCCAGCAGCATTGTGGCGCTGCTGAACGCCCTCAATGGGTCGTAGAATATCGCCTCGTCGCTCTCATAGTTCGAGGAGGCGTGCTGGAGCATGTTCTGATACTGCGGAAACATCTCTATCGCTCGCTCCACCGTCTTCACGTGCGGCCTCATCTCGATGGTGTTGCAGATCATGAAGAGCACGGACAGGTCGTCGTTAGCCGATGGCAGGACGTCGATGAGCCATTTCGCTGAGAGAGGGTCTATGTAGAGCTCGCTGACGCGCATGCCTATCCTTGTAGCCCTGTAGACGCTGCTGTTGCCCTTCTCTATGAATCCCCATGCAACGAACTCGCCAAGGATGTCGCGCAGGTTCTCCTTGACCTCGTACATGTTTGAGTACTGGTAGCCGTAAAGCGTGCCGCTGAGGAAGTCAAGTATTGATTCCTCTGTGGTGAGGAACTTCGTAGCAATGAATGCCAGAACATGCGTCCTCAGCACGGGCAGCATCGAGAGCTTTGAGGTGACAGGCTGCAGCTCCGCGTCAATGTACCTGTCGTACAGCTCGCGGACCTCTGCCCTGTGCTTGGCTATGAGGAGAGCCCTTCCGGATTTGTCGTACTTCGGCCTGCCGGCCCTTCCGAAGAGCTGCACGACCTCGTTGACGCCAAGCTTCTCGCTCCCCTCCATCTCGCCGTACCTCGTTGTGTCGCGAACGACAACAGTATGGGCTGGCAGGTTCACGCCAAGGCCGAGGGTTGTCGTGGAGCATATTGCCTTTATCTCTCCTTTCCGGAATGCCTCCTCGACGATATGGCGCTGCTCGTTGACGAGGCCGCTGTGGTGGAAAGCAACGCCGTTGAGTATCGCCTTGGAGAGCTTCTCGCACTGAAGCGTGGGCTTGCCAAGCACGCCAAGCACCTGTTCCGAGATTACCCTGAGCGTGGCCTTCTCCCCGACGGTGAGCCTTCTGCCAACGGCCCTTGACAGCTTGTCCGCGCCGGCCTCCGCATTCCTCTTTGTGCTGTAGAAGAGGAGCAGCTGCTTCCCCTTCTCGAGGGTATCTTCCGTTATGCGCATCTCCGCCATCTTGCTGTCACTTTCGAGCTTTTCGGACCTGTCGGTATTGTACGTTACCTCTCCCTCGAACTCTATGCCCTTCTCAAGCACAACAGGTCGATATTCGCTCTCCACGAGCTCCGCGCCGAGCCAATCCGCAAGCTCCTTAGAGTTTCCTATTGTAGCGCTCAGCGCGACTATCTGCGCGTGCGTGCACGTCCTCTTCATCCTCGCCGCGAGTATCTCGAGGGTCGGGCCGCGCTTCGGGTCGTCGAGCATGTGGATCTCGTCGAAGACGAGGCATCCGACTGAATCGAGCCAGCCGACGCCATGTCTTATCAAGCTGTCGAGCTTCTCCGTCGATACGAGGATTATGTCGTAGCCCTCCAGCCACGTGTCCAGCGAATCGACATCGCCTATCGACATAGCGACCTTCAGCTGCGGATAAGATTCCTTGAACTCGGAGTACTTCTCGCTGACGAGCGCGCGCATCGGCGCGATGTACAATGCCTTCCTCCTGTCGGCGATTACTGATCTCAGCATCGCAAGCTCAGCTATCAGCGTCTTCCCGCTCGCGGTGGGAGCGGAGATCACGAGGTTCTTGCCCTCGAGAAGGCCGTGTTCGACGGACAGTTCCTGCGGAGGAGTCAGCTCTGAGATCCCTCTGCTCCTGATTGCATCTGCCGCTTCATGGGGCAGTCTGTCCTCGAGATCCGATATTTTCATTGTCTCTGCCATTCACTATTGACGATAAGTTCTGCAATTTTTTATATGATTGTATAATTATAAGTAGTATTGGGAAGAGTTCGAAGGCATATATTTAAATAACATTTCTTATAATAACATCTTTGTAATCGAAGCAAATGATTCAGGAAATGAAAATTTGGTTTAAAGACCAGGTTTGCGTAAATGACTAAATCACCTAACTCGGACACGAAGTTGATACAGAAAAGAGTTGAATTGCAGGCTTCTCCTGTAACACAGAAGGGTAAGCTCATAGGGCTACACATTTTCGGAAATCTCTATGACCTAGACCCGAAGATGGCAACAGACCTCGATTTCCTCAAGAAGATCGTGCTTGACGCCGTGGGGATAGCAAAGATGACCCTGGTGGAACAGAAGGCATGGTCGTTTGGAGGGGAGAAGGGAGGCGTATCAGTAATCTGCCTTGTGACAGAGAGCCACATAGCCCTCCACACATGGAATGAGTACAAGTACGCAACGCTTGACATCTACACGTGCGGGGAGCACTCCAATCCGCAGGGGGCGTTCGACTACATAGTGGGGCAGCTCAAGCCGAAGAAGCACCAAGTGTTCTATGCCAACAGGGGCATGCTTGGAGTATAAACTGGCACGAAGCGCTTGTTAGTTAGAAACCGCTTAGCTTCAGCAGGAATGCCTTAACCTTATTAAGGATTATCCGCTAATTTAGCTCTGCTACCGATACTACGCCCTAGTAGCTCAGTGGTAGAGCGCTTGTTTTGTAAACAAGAAGTCGGGGGTTCGATT
>JAGWHJ010000025.1 GCA_028866835.1 Microcaldota archaeon
TACGGAAACCAGAATGGCGGCAGGATAGTAAATATAACTTCTATTCAGGGCATTGCAGCTCTGCGTCCAGGCACTAGTTATCAGGCAACAAAGGCAGGAATTATTGGGCTTACCATTGCGACTGCAATTGAGCTGGCTGAACACGGCATAAATGTCAATGCAATCGCGCCTGGTGCCATAGCAACAGAAGGCATGGGCAAGATGAGATTTGACGACAGCGGCGCAAGTGCACTTGATGCTTACAGGAAAAGGATACCTCTCGGCAGGAGAGGCAATGCCTTTGAAGTGGCTGGGCCTGTTCTCTTTCTGTGCTCTGAGCGATCGACCTACATAACCGGAGAAGTACTTCGTGTCGATGGCGGATGGCTTGCAAATGCAACACCCGATTCAATAACTTCAAAAAGGCCAAAACAAAGGAATGATCCAGACTGATGGCTTTTCATTTGCCAGCCACACTAGTTCTAAATTCCCAAATAAAATATAGAAAGGAATTTAATTGCTGGGAATTGATTGATATTAGAAAGCCCATGGAGATGCCACCGCGCCGGGAAGATGTCCTGCTTGAAGCACAACGCAGGTTCCTGCCTCCCGACTTGTACAAGGCGATGCAAAAATTGCTCATCACCAGCTGCGTCGACGTCCTTGCAATAAAGCCCGCGGGGCTTATGCTGCCCGGCATGAAAGAGGCGCTCGGCGATGTAAAATCCAAGAGGGGCGTCATTCTGGGAAACAGGTCGCACCATCCTGCCAAGGGTACCGATTGGCCCATAGGCGGCAGGGAGATATACGGGCATCACCCCGACGTCACTGCCTTCACAAAGACCCTGCAGGAGACCGGATTGGAGATAAAATACGGCCATTTCGTGGCGATCGGCAGCACATTATTCATAAATGGCGAGTCCAGGCATACGCTAAACACGGTCATTGCCGCCGAGATAGTGGGCGGCCAGCTCTTGCAGAGCAAGGATTACAACCACTACCGTTTCATAACTGAAAGAGGCCAGTTGGACAGCCTACATCCCTATCCTTCCAGCCTGCTCAAGATGAGCGGCATATTCGGAGGGAAGCCGAAGCCAGGAATAGTGGTCTTTGACGAGAGATATGATGTATTCAAAGAACTCTTCTAGCTGAGGCAGCATATCCAAATAACGCCTAATATTCGCTTACGAAACCGACTCCAAGCCTAGCCTCATGACCGGATTGCGCATCGACGTCCCTAGTCATTGCCCGCTCACGGACTATCGGCCTCACTCCAGCACCAGTGGATCTGTAAAGCACGCCTCTCGGATCGGGAGAAAGTTCATCCTGGTATGACATTGGCCCGGATAGCTCGTCAGCCGGGACCCTTGTAACGCCATCCCTAAGGCCGCTTTTCGCAGGACTCTGGATAAAATGCTCAATAACTATCACCGAATCCGGGTTCGCAATTACAACTACCCTGTCTTGGACTACTTCTATCTCCTGCGGATCCACGAACAGCCCTACATTCCTTCTCCCCAGGGCTTCTTTTGGTATGCTTGAGCCGGGGAATACCCATTCCCTCCCTTCCGCATCCCTCCTTGCATCAACTAAATCCCTGCCCTTTCTGGACAGGCCTCTTTTGAATGCTCCATCTCTTGCAGGGTAGACCAAGAATTCCCTCGCCCGGGCCGGAAAATATCCAGATGGGAGGGGCGAAAAGCTCCATGGATTGACCAGCATGTCGTCAAGAAGCACGTTTGAAGGAAGCCCTCCCCTGTCCCTCACCAGCTCCCTTGCGCCGAGGTAGCCCAGCCTATCATCCATGGCAACTATCCTCTTTCTAGGAGCATCGGTCTGCATCTGAGGCATTAAATCACAGATGGTAAATATCAATCCATGAACTGCTCCGGCTTTGGAGGCTCCTCGGGCACGCCCTTCCTCTTCCTTATCTCGCGGACTATCTTGTCCTGCAGTTCCTTGGGGAGCTTCTCGTATCCGAAGTACTCTGGATACCAGATGGCCTTTCCGCTCGTTATGCCTCGTATCTCGTTGGAGAAGCCCTTGATCATCTCGGAAACCGGCATCTTCGCGACCACTGTTGCCTGCTCGTTCTCCTGCTGTATGTCCATTATCTGGCCTCTCCTTCCCTGCAGGAACGTTATGATCTCTGAAAGGTAATCCTGCGGTATGTTGACGGTAAGCTTCTGCTTCGGCTCCATGAGCACCACTCCGATTGTGAGCAATCCGGCGTAGATCGGCCTTCTCATCGCAGGTATTATCTGCGCCGGTCCTCTGTGTACGGGATCCTCGTGTATGGTGGCATCGGTTATTGATACTTTTATTCCTGAGACCTTCTCCCTGGCGAGAGGTCCGTCCTTCACCGCCTCCTCGAATCCCTCGACGAGCAGCTCCATTACCTCATTGAGGTATTGCACTCCGTGTGTCGCGTCTATCAGCAGGCTCCTGTTGCATATGTCGACAACGCCCTTTGCCTCGTCCCTTGAAAGGCCTGCCTTTATCATCTGCTCCACGTAGACCTTGCCCTTCGGCTTTCCCTCCTTGAAGGTCCCGTTCTCTATGAGCTCCACTATCCCCTGTTCAAGCGGCGCAATGTTTATGTAGAACTTTGAATGCCTGTTCGGCGTCTTTCCCTCGACGTCCTCGACTGATTTCTCTATCGTCTCCCTGTAGACCACTATCGGCTCGCTTGTGGTGATGGGGACCTTGAATTCATCGCGTATCTTAGTCTCGATGACCTCAAGATGCAGCTCACCCATTCCGCTCACAAGGTGCTCCCCGGTCTCCTGGTTCAGCTCAACCTGTATGGTCTGGTCCCCCTTCGTGAGCTCCCTCATCGCCTCGATGAGCCTGGCGAGGTCCCTGGTGTCCTTCGCCTCTATCGCCTTGGTCACTACCGGCTGCGAGTAATGCTTTATCTGCTCGAACGGCTCGATGCCGTCCTCGCTGCATGTGTCTCCTATGGCGGCGTTGTCGAGGCCCACGAGCGCTGCAATATTGCCTGCCGAAACAGAATCCACTATGACCCTCTCGGGGCCCATGTATATCCCGACCTGCTGGATCTTCTGCAGGTTGGGATTTCCAGACAGGTAGATCTCAGTGCCCTTCTTGGCTACGCCTGAGAAGACCCGCGCCACTGCGACCTCTCCGCTGTGCTGGTCGTACATTATTCCGAATACGATGGCATTCACCTTTGCGTTTCTGTCGCAGTTTATCATCGCTGCGCCGTCCTCGCTCTTTATGTCGCCGTGCCAGAGGTGCGGTATCCTGTAGCCCTGGGCTTTCTTTGGGTTTGGCAGGTGGTCGACTATCATCGCGAGCGTTGCCTCATCGACAGGCGCGACCTCCTGAAGCTTCTTCTCATCGTTCTTCGCGGTCAGCTCGAAGATGTCCTTGAAAGTGACATTGTACTTCTTGCTTATGTATGACGAGATCGCCCATTTCTTGTACGCTGAGCCGAAGCAGACGCTTCCGTTATCGACCTTCAGCTGCCATTCCTTCGCGAACTCCTCCGGCGCGAACTTGACTATTAGCTTATTTATCTCATTAACGAGCTTGAGAAGCCTCTCGAACGTCTGGTCAGGGGTGAGCTTCAGCTCGTTGAGCAACCTATCCGACTTGTTAACGAAGAGAACTGGCCTTGCCTTCTCTCCAAGGGCCTGCCTCAGCACCGTCTCCGTCTGCGGCATTATCCCCTCGACCGGGTCCACCACGAGCACCACTCCGTCCACGGCCCTCATCGAACGCGTCACATGGCCGCCGAAGTCCACGTGCCCTGGGGTGTCTATAAGGTTGATTATGTGGTCGGCATTCTTGTAGTTGAATGCTAGCGAGATGTTGGCCGACTTGATCGTCATCCTGCGGTCCTTCTCTATCGCTTCGTAGTTTGTGTAAAGCGCCTCCCCTGCCACCGTCTTTGAGATTATCCCTGCCCTCGAAAGGAGCGAATCGGTTAGCGTCGTCTTTCCATGGTGCACGTGCGCTATGATCGCTACGTTCCTTACCCTGTCCAGGTCGCTCATTATCCTGGCTACTTCCTCTGCTACGAACTCCTTCCTTACCATGGGATCATCTCGCCCTCTTCGCTATCCTTTCTGATTCGATCCTCTTCTTGATTGCATAGCTGTCAGGGCTGTTGTTCGCCGCAAGCGTTATCTCAGTCGCGAGGGTCTCTGCGAGCCTCTTCTTGTTCTTGAATGCGCCCATGAGCGCAGCGACCGCCATGTTCCTGAGGGCAACATCAAGCCTGCGCTGCGAGCTTATCCCCACCGCCACGTTGTAGCTGATGCCTCCGTACCTGACCCTTGTCGTATCCTCTATGGGAGCGGCGTTCTGAATCGCATCGACAAGCAGCTGTATCGGGTTCTTGCCCGTCTGCCTGTGTATGATCTCGAATGCCTCCTCTAGTATGTGGACCACCTTAAGCTTCTTCCCCTGGAGGCTGCCCTCCTTTCTTATGACCCTCCCGCTGATCTTCTTTCCCGTGCCTCCACGCATCAGCTTGTTGATAAGCCTCTCCACCAAATCGACGTGGGCCTTGTAATACGCCAGATGCTTCCTCCTCCCGTATATGTTCGGGTAAGGCCTCGGCTTCAGCATGATGTAAGCCTGCAGGCTCGGGTCGCTGACGACTATGTCGTCGGCGCTGTACTTGCCGAAGAAAAGCCTCTTGTTGTATCTTGCGGTCGTGGCCTTTGCCGGAGCCTTCTTTGGCGCAGCTCTCCTCTTTGCTGCCTGCGCCTCTGCCATGTCTTTCGTGGCCTCCGCAGTTTGAGCTGCAGGCTCGGCCTCGACTTCATTCTTCTCAACGTATGACTTGTCTGGCATAAGCTTTACCTCTTAGGCTTCTCCTTCTTGCCCTTGACTACCTGGTAAATATCAGTTCCATTGACGGCGATGACCCTGTACTTGAGGCCCGGTATGCTGCCCATCTGACCTCTCTGCGAGCCACCCATTCCCTGGACGGTGACCTCGTCGTGCTCCTCTATGAAGTTTATCGTTCCGTCGTAAGGTACGTATGCTCCGACGACCTTGCCGTTCTTTATGAGCTGCACCCTGACGCATTTTATCAGGCCGGAGTGCGGCTGCTTCTGCTGGAGCACGAACTTCTGAAGGACGAGGGCCTTTGCCATCGGCACGGTTCCCACCGGATCGTACTTCTTCTTGAGCTTGAAGAATTTCCTCTTCCACCATTTCTTGAGCATCCTGTATCTCTTCCTCTTCCGAGTGAGTTCCTTTGCTGAGAATTCTCCTTTAGGCAATCATTCACCAATTAGTTGTAAGTCTCGTTAAGCACGTTCGAGTTGCCCGGATCCAGTATGGCAAGGCTGTTTATCGAGTAGGGCTTTCCGCATATTGCTCCAAGCTCAACCGAATTTCCGCCGAACATTATGGTCCTTATCCCCGCGATCCTGCAGAGATGGTTTATGTCGTTGATTATGTCCTTCTTGCCCTTCGCGGCAAGCACGACTGTCTTGGCCTTGTTGTCGTGAATGGCGCGCAGGACCTCACGGTAGCCCAGGTTCACCTTCCCGGTGTCTACTGCCAACCTTACGTCATTGTTCAAATCACTCATAATTTCTCAACCTTACGCTGAGCTGAAAGCATCAAAGTTAGAGGATACAAACTCAAATGCCGTAGAATTATTCCTCCAATAAGGTATTTAAAACTAAGTGGTCGTCAGGCTCTTGCATCAGTAGAGCGAACCGAGCCCTTGGAGGTCTATCTTCGTGAGCGCCTTCATCGGGTTGTCGTAGTAGTCCCTGCAGAACTCGTTTATGCTGCGAAGGTCCTTCTTGCCCAGCTTGTTCAGCCTCTCCAGTATCCTGGCCCTCCTCCTCTCCTCCTCCATGACCTGGCTCGGCGCGTACCCTGTCAGCTTCGCAAGGACGTCCCTGTATGTCACGCTCGGGAGTATCTGGCTGCCCTTGTGCGTCTTGTAATCGTAGGCGTAAAGGTCGGAGAGCAGCACGTTGGTCTCTATTCCCGATGTTTCCGAGACCTGCGTTATCCTCCTGAAGTACTGGCCGCCCTGGTTTATCTGCGATGAGAGTATGAAGGCGTCGACGAGCGGTATGAGCTCCTTGTCTATGTTCATCGGGTCGTGCTCGAGCCTGGTGACTATGTCCCTGGAGGTGTTGGCGTGTATGGTGCTCATGACTATCTTACCTACGTTCATGGCCTCCATCATGACCTTCGCCTCAGCGCCCCTGACCTCCCCGATGAGTATGAGGTCCGGCCTCATCCTGAGCGTGTTCTTCAGCAGATCCTCAAGCGTTATGTCCGTGGTGGTCTCGAGCCTCACGCAGTTCTCCTGCGTCTCCGTGTTAAGCTCGTAGGTCTCCTCTAGCACTACCACTCTCGCCTCAGGCCTGAAGAAGCTGAACATGGCGTTGAGCAGCGTCGTCTTTCCGCTTCCTGGCATCCCTCCTATCAGCAGGTTTGCGGGCCTTACCTCGAGCCCTTCGGCATAGAGCCAGAACCTTCCGGCCATCTCCCAGCTGAGCTCGCCCAGGTTGACGAGGTCTATCATGCTGTACGCGCGCTGCTTGAAGTTCCTTATCGTTATGTCCGGGCCGAGAGGCGACTGGACTATGTTCGCCCTGGATCCGTTAGGTAGGTGGACGTCGTATATGTGCTTGTTCGCAGTGGCTGTCGTGGCGTAAACGCGTAGTTTCCTTACGAAGTTATTTAGGTCCTCTATGGAGTTTATCCTCTCGTCGACCTTTATGTTACCGGACTGGCTGTGATAAATGAAAGTATTGGTTGTGTTGTTGATCATTATGTCTTCTACCTGCTCGTCGTGAAGGTACTTGTCTATAGGAGGGAACATGCGGATGTCTGTGAGTATCTCCTTGAGCTGCTCCTTTGTGGTGTCGGCCTTTACTGTCTTGACAACCCTCTCCACTATGGTGTAGATGTCCTTCGGCTCGTGCACGTTGCTGAGCCTGCCGTCAAGCATGTCAAATACTCGCAGCTTCACAGCCTCGAAGTCTTCATCAACCATACCCGTCGCCTATAATATCAAAACGGGATAAGTTAATAAACCATTTCTTGCCGGGCTGCGCCTGCTGGATAAGATTGCCGTGCCCTTCCGAGAGATAGAAGCACATTTTATATATGTATATGATGTAGATATAATTCTACAGAATGCAACTTCTTGTTGCACCAATGAGATGAGGTGTAGAAATGGCAAAATCTTACATAGAGTTCGAAGTATCCAAGGAAGTGTCAGATAAGGCACTTGAAGCGGTAAGGCTCGCAAGGCAGAAAGGATCCGTGAAGAAGGGCGTGAACGAAGTAACGAAGAGCGTAGAGCGCGGCATAGCCTCGCTTGTGCTCATAGCATCTGACGTCGAGCCTGAGGAAGTTGTAATGCACCTTCCTGCGCTCTGCAAGCAGAAGAATGTCCCTTTTGTTTACATACCCACCAAGATGGAGATAGGAAACGCAGTGGGGATAAACGTACCGTGCGCATCAGTTTCCATAGAGAAGGCCGCTGAAGGCGAACATGTAATGAAGGATGTCATAGCGAGGCTGACAGGAAAGGCCCCTGCAGCTTCAAAGCCAGCGGCATCGCAGCCTGCGGCCGGTGCGGCTCCGCAGCAGAAGAAGAAAGAGCCGAAGAAGGAGCAGCAGCCGAAGAAGGAGCAGCCAAAGCCTGCGCAGCAGGAGGCTCCCAAGCAGTAAATACTTGTGATAATATATGGCAGAGCAGGAACAGGCAAAGACCGAGGCCAAGGGCCCTGCAGAGAAGGTAGAAAAGGGCGCAGAGGCCCAGAAGCACTTTGAAGGCTATCTCGCCGAGGTGGTCGACGTAGTTGGCAGGACGGGCATCTACGGAGAGGTGAAGCAGGCGATGTGCAAGATCCTTGAAGGGAAGGACAAGGGCCGGGTAATAAGGAGGAACGTTGCCGGCAAGATCTATGTCGGCGACCTGATAAGGCTGCCTGACACGACAAGGGAGGACAAGCCCATAAGGGCAAGGTGAGGAAATGAAATGCTCATACTGCACCGCCGAGATCGAGAAGGGGACGGGCCTCATGTACGTCAAGAGGGCCGGCGCAATCAGGTACTACTGCTCAAACAGATGCTACAAGTTCAACGAAATACATAAAAGAAGGATCAACAAGAAAGAACTAAAGGAACGTTCGAGTAGATGAAGGGCACTTCTTTCTTAGAGGCCAGCGGCATCGTAATAGGCAGGCTTAGTCCAGGCGATTCCTCAGCGTTCAGTGATTTCATAACGGAGCTCTACCTCGAGTATCCAATGGCCATGAACTTCACCAAGGAGCCTGAGCGGGGCGAGCTCGACGACCTTCTGGGAGGCAAGATCAAGGGTATGCAGGCCGGCATTGTCGTTGACCTTGTGGCAAGGAGGAGTGGCGAGATAGTTGGCGAGTGCGAGATAGTTAAGAGATGGGAGGGCAACGCGGTTGTCGGCATAATAGTAAGGAAGGATTACCGCGCCAAGGGCGTCGGCGCGGAGCTGCTTGAGAGGTCGCTGCAGCTTGCGAGGACCATTGGCATAAGGGAATTGACCGCGGAGGTCGACAGCGCAAACGTACAGGCAATAAGCTTCTTCAGGAGAATGGGCTTCTCGGACGAGGGACCGGCGCAGGGCCGCCTAAGGTTCGCAAGGAGCATATCCGAGAACGCAGCCTGAACTGCAGAGAATCAGTGCGACTTGTTTACCGCAGCAGCTAGGCTGCCGCCGTTCTGGTTCAAGACGACATAGGCGGAGTAGTTCGCCGCAGGCGCCGAATAGTTCACTATCCATACCTTGGTGTAGTTTACGAAGTTGAAGATCGTGTACGGGTAGTAAGCCGCGTGCACGTTTACGTTGCTGTATCCGTATCTCTCGACGTAGCCCATGACGTTGGAGAGGTTCAGCGAGTATGACCTCGCTATCGCGACAGGATAGGAGGCGACGACATAGCTCTTGTTTCCCGCAAGGCCGTTGACTATGCAGTTGGCTGTGTAGTTGTTGTCCAGCCTGTAGACGAAGCCGTACTTCGGGTAGTCGAACGAGTATATGTAGTACGCAGGGCATGGCGTAGTCGCGTTGAATATCATCGATGCGACTATGTGCCAGCTGCCCACGAACTCCGAAGGGGTCACATTGGTTATATTTATTATGGCTTCGGGATACGTCGTCTGGAGATCATGCTGAACGAGCGAGACCGCCTGCTGCTGCGTGAGCGTCTGGCTGAAGCTGTGGTTCGAAAAATAATACACCCCGTACAGTGCAGCTATGATCACTACCCCAACTATAAGCGCCTTGATTATCAGGTCCATATTTCTTCATTATCGTAAAAAGATATATTAAGCATTTACTTCTACGCCTTTATGGTGGCGGAGGCCGAAAGCGACCTTGCAACCAGCTTGTCTATCCCTATCTCGCCGAGCAGGCGCGTCGTTGTGGAGACCCGCGCCATCGTGACAGGATGCCTCGAGTTTATGGAGCATACGTCGGCATATGGCTTTATCGATTCATCGTAAGTGCCGATGCCCTTCGCAAGGCCTATTATCTCCTGCTTGTCAAGGCCGATGAGCGGCCTGAGGACAGGCACGTTTATGCCCTGCTGCTCAGCGCGGAGGTTCTCGGATGTCTGCGATGCCACCTGGCCGAGGCTCTCGCCCGTGAAGATGACGCTCGCCTCCTCGGCGTCGGCGATGCGCTCCGCGAGCCTCAGCATGAAGGCCTTGAGCAGTACCAGCTCGTACCTGCCGCTCTTCGCTGCAGCGACCTGGAAATAGTGCGAAGGGACGAAGTAAGCCTTGTAGTGCGGCGAATACCTTGAGAGCAGCTTGAGTATGGAGGATATCTTCGAGTCGATGGCGGGCTTGCTGTCAGGGAATGCGTGCAGGTGCACGTATATCGGCCTTATGCCGCGCTTCATCGCGTACCATGCGGCCACCGGAGAATCGATGCCTCCGGAGAGCAGCACAACGCCGTTTCCGCTGGTGCCTACGGGAAGCCCGCCGAGGCCCCTGAAGCGCTTTGTCGACAGGAAAGCAAGGTCCTTCGTTACATTCACGTAGAGCTGCGAGTCGTACCCCTCAAGCGTCGGCTCTATCCCGATTCCCGAGGCCGTGGATATCAGCATCTTTGTTATGTCATTCGAATTGAACTTGAACTTCTTGTGCGATCTTGTCGCGTTTATCCTCACGCCCTTCGCACCCTCCTCGACAAGCTCGCGCATCGCCACCTTCGATGCCGCGTTGATGCTTGCAAGAGTGGGTTTTGTGGCGTAGGCAAGCTCGTAGCCGCTCAGGCCGAAGACTTTGGAGAGCTCCGAACATACCTGCTCGGGATCGGACCTGGCGCCCAGCCTTATCAGTGCACGGTCATGGATCCCCTCCACCTTCACAGAGCTGCCCTTTAGCCTCTCCCTGACCCCCTGCATGAGCGTGTTTATGTAATTGCCGCGGTTCCTGCCCCTGAGCCACAGCTCGCCGAAGTGCATTACCACGTACTGTGGCCTAGTCTTTTTCATGAGGATATTGAGAGCAGCAAGTATTTTATATGGTTTCGATGCTATGTATAATCCTATGCGCATCTCAAGCGGCGTTGCGAAGAAGATCATAAAGGAGGCGGGCGGGAAGAGGGTAAGCAACGACGCGGCGCAGGAACTGGCGGACCAGATAAATCAGTTCGCCTATTCTGTCGCGAAGAAGGCCTGCGAGCTGGCAGCCCATGCGAAAAGGGAGACTGTAAAGAAGGAGGACGTTCAGCTGGCGAAGTGAGCCAAGGCAGATGCGGCTCCGGTCGATACAAGCGCAAACTTATTAAATCAGCAAAAATGCTGTATATCTTGGGCAGCATGAGGGTAATGAGCGAAAGTAGGTTTCGCGCAACGCATGCAGACTTCAAGACATTCACGCTAAGGGACGAGAGCAGGCTGATGGGCGTGATGGTCGGCGATGCAGACCGGGAGGAGGCGATGGGATTCATGGCAGCGTACCGCCTTCGCCCAGTTACGCATGGGCTGCTTATCCGAAGCATCTTAGTGGATGAACGGCTAATGGGGTTTTTTAAGGGCAACACCGCATGGATTGCCGGAGAAAACGGAATCCAAACGAATGCGGAGTTCCAGAACGTCACCCTCAGCGGGAAGCTTGTAAGGCGAAAGAATCTTGATCCCGAGCGTACGGTCATGGTAAGGAACGGCGACAACCCTCTGTTCTTCGCCGTCTTCGATGACATGGACATGGGCCAGGCGAGATACTACGTGGCTTCGATCAGGCCGCATTATCCCGCCAATCTTATTGTCGGCATTCTTCCGGACCGCGAACCTCTCAGGCCCTCCCTCAGGAGATAGCACCTTTTTATATCCGAACAGGCAATCAAATTACGGTGTGTGATTGCTGTTCGAGGCAGTTGCCAAGTACTACGAAAAGCTCGAGGGCACCTCTTCCAGGCTGGCAATGATAGACGTCCTTTCGGAGATGCTGAAGGAAGCGGACAAGGACGAGATAAAGAAGCTCGTTTACATGACGCAGGGCGTCCTTGCGCCTCCTTTCGAGGGAGTGCAGGTCGGCATAGCGGAGAAGTTTGCCGAGCATGCGATCTCTATCGCTACAGGATACGAGCAGGCACAGGTGCTCCAAAGCTACAAGAAGCTCGGCGACCTCGGCCTTACCGCAGGGGAATTCGCAGGAAAGACGAAGCTCCGCGGCCTCAGGAGAACCAAATTCGAAGTGACCTATGTCTTTGACACCATACTCAAGATAGCCAACACGAGCGGCTCAGGCAGCCAGGACATGAAGATAAAGATGCTTGTCGAGCTTCTCGGCGCATCGTCTCCTCTAGAAGCAAGGTACATAATGCGATTCGCGCTGGGGGAGCTCAGGCTCGGCGCCGGAGACGCGACGATACTGGAAGCGCTATCAAAGGCTTATACCGGCGACAGGGAGTTCAAAGTAAAGCTGGAGGGAGCTTACAACATGTGCGGGGATCTGGGGAAGGTTGCCGATGTCCTTGTCCGCAAGGGAAAGGAGGGCATAGAGAACTTCAAGGTCTCGCTGTTCAACCCGATAAGGCCGGCGCTTGCCGAGAGGCTGCCCACTGCCGAGGAGATACTCGAGAAGATGAAGGGCAAGTGCTCCGTTGAGAGCAAGTACGACGGACTGAGGGCGCAGGTGCACATCTCCAAGGCCAAGGGAAGGGTCGAGATCTTCTCAAGGAACCTTGAGCGGCTCACGCCTATGTTTCCCGAGATAGCCAAAGCGGCTCTCAAGGAGGTCAATGCACGAGAGGCCATATTCGAGGGCGAGGCGATAGCCTACAACGACGCCACGAAGGAGTTCAGGCCCTTCCAGGAGACCATCCAGAGGAAGAGGAAGCATGGGATCGAGGAGCTGAGCGAGCAGATGCCGCTGCACCTGTTCGCCTTCGACCTGATGTACCTCGATGGCGTGGATTACACGAACCTGCCGTACGAGAAGCGGCGCAGGAAGCTCGAATCGATAGTCGAAGGAGACGGCACGATACGCTTCTCTGACATGATAATAGCGACAACCGCCAAGGAGATAGACAAGTACTTCGAGCAGATGGTCGGCAACGGCCTCGAGGGCATCGTTGCGAAGGACCTCAATTCGCCGTACGTTGCAGGAGCAAGGAAATTCAGCTGGATAAAGCTGAAGCGAAGCTACAAGGGCGAGCTCTCCGATACCGTGGACCTTGTCATAGTCGGCTACTATGTCGGCCGTGGAGTGCGCGCGGAGTTCGGCTTCGGCGGCCTCCTTACGGCGACGTACAACGAGAAGACCGACATATTCGAGACGATAACAAGGATAGGAACCGGATTTACCGAGGCCAACATGAAGATGTTCAAGGAGCTGCTGGACCATCACAAGAGCAAGAAGAAGCCTGCACGCGTCAACGCAGTTGTGGAGCCGGACTTCTGGGTCGACCCTGAGTTCGTGGTAGAGGTGCGCGCCGACGAGATAACGAGGTCGCCTATGCATACGTGCGGCAGGGACGGCGGAGAAGAGGGCTATGCGCTCAGGTTTCCAAGGATAGTGAGCGACGGCGTGAGGGGGGACAAGAAGCCGGAGGATGCGACGACCACAAAGGAGATAATAGAGATGTTCGGCATGCAGAAGAGGATCAGGGTCGCTGATTCATGATTATGGTGTGTATATGGTAGTGATAAAGAGCATAGATCCGATCTCCGCAGGGAAGGTGATCGGCATACTGTACGCGATATTCGGCTTTCTTTACGGCATTCTGTTCAGCCTCATATCGGTGGCGGTCGTGGGCCTCCTTAACAACCTGCCCAACATACCAACATCTACCGGCGGTGTTGTCATGCCGACTGCGGCGATACCCGGCGGCGTGGGCTCGTTCTTCGGGCTGTTCGGCCTTTTTGCAGTGATAATATTCCCAATCATTTTCGGCATACTGGGATTCATAATCGGTGCTCTCGGGGCGTTCCTTTACAACGTGGCAACGTCAAAGATCGGCGGAATAGAGATGGAGCTCTCCGATAAGGCAGCCAAGTAGAGAGCTTGCTTATAAAGATGCCCCATATATTTTAAATATCAGCAATCGGCAATAAGGAAAGCGCTTATTGTTAATTGTAATTAGTTCTCTATCAGGTTAGGCTTATGGCAAGAAGAATAATATCCGAGCATGTTACTGCGGCGGAACTCGCATCGTTAAGACGTGACGGCGAGCCGATGGTTTATATAATCGCAAACAGGCACATGACTGAAGAAGACGCGGAATCCCAGTTTAGGAAACTCCGTGAACTGCACCGTGCCGTTGGTGATTTCTCATTGGGCATTGAAATGCCCAAAACCAGAAGCAACGAGCGATTTCTGGCTGGACTGGGAAGCAGGAGCGATGCAGAGATACAAAGCTTCTTGGGTGAATTTGATGACTTTGGATTTGGCAGCCGATTGTATCGAGGGCTTAAAGAGTTCAGTGCTTCGGGTGTTAGGATATCCCCAATAGATGCGACATTTGAAGAGGGTGCGACGGTACTAAATACCGCATTTAATCCTACTGAAGACCTGTTCGGCGCGGTCGAGCAGATTCCAGAAATATTAAGAAGAATAATCGAATTAGAAGAAAGGAGGGATCCTATAATCTCAAGGAATATAAATGGGATTACTCTGAACGGGACGCCGGTTGCTGTCTCCATCGGCCATGGGCATGTGCCTTACCTTGAACAAAATCTAGATGCAAATGTTGTAACGTTGCTAAATCCTGCCGCTGCACTACATACCGATATAGAGGAAGCGGCCCTATCGGTATACAAAGAGTCAAAAGGCAAGGTTCTAACGCCAGGAAGCAGCTATATGGAGACATTCCTGCCACTTGCCAGATTTTGCGTATCCTCAATAGCAATGGCTGCCGATGCTGTGGGATACGTTGGGCTAATATCTAAAACGTCGACTTTGGATGAACTCAAAGCAATCTACGAAGCTATGAAGGTAGCTTTATTCTAGCATATTATCTCGGAAGCGCAAGCTCTTAGATAACGCTTATGCCATTCTGTTTAGGGAGCACTGCCTTCTCAAGGCTCAGCAGTTGAGCCTTCTTCCTCCTTCCGCCAGAGCTTGAGTACTCGCCGATGTCACCGTCGCTCCTTATCACCCTGTGGCACGGTATATCCGGAGCAAGGGGATTGTCGCGCAGGGTGCTGCCCACAGCCCTGTAAGATCTCGGATGGCCTATGGCCACGGCTATCTGCTTGTACGTTCGCACCTCGCCACGGGGTATATTCAACGTAGCTCTCAGGACCTTCTTCTGGAACTTTGTCAGCCCGTACGAATCTAACTTCTTAAGTATTGCAGACCTCTTTGACATACCGCTTTATTATACACAAAGGTTTATTAAAAGCATTGCCATTAATTTCGGGTTTCTCCCGACAGCGCAGACCTAAGCCCTTCCAATGCCAATGGCGTAGGTGTGCCATTAGGAACGTGCGTCTGCGATCTTGATCTAGCTGGGCCTATGCCGCCGATGGCCCTTATGGTGCGCGGTTTCTGCTGCACTGTCTCATCGAGCCTCTGGAGCTTGAGGAAAGCGCTTATTACGGTCTCGGCGTAGCTCTCTCCAGCGCCTCTCATCACCTTCAAGAGGTCGATTACCCATCTCTCACCTACCAATATGCCGCTTATCATCTCTATGGGTTCGCCGGTTATTTCAGGATTTCCTACTCTTATCCCATGGGCCTCCAACGTGCGCAAGGTCAGCAATGCCCTCCCTATGGTCTCCCCTTTGGTCTCGGACATATGCGTCCTGTCGCGCTCTGCATTCACAAGGGAAACTGCCCGTAAGTCCCTTATTATTATCCCGGCCTCCCTGGTCCTTGAAGCTGCTACCATCCAGATTCCTTTATCAGAAGGTTATGTACTTTCCAAGCGATATGTCCATTGTGAAGTCCCTGATGTTCTCGAGCCATCCCTCCGCTACGTACTGCGCCTTGCTCTTCGCATTTGCAAAGTTCGTGCCATGTTCCAGGGACAGGTCCATGTTAAGGTTAAGCGGGTCATCTATGGGCTTGCCTATCTGGGACAATATTGCAATGTCGCATTCCCTTATCGCAGGGTACTCCTTTACAACTTCTTTCGAGACCTCCGCCGCGAGCAGGTTGTAGATCTTTCCTATGTGGTTCACTGGGTTCTTTCCGGATGCGGCCTCAAGGCTCATGTACCTGAACGGAGTAATGAGTCCGTTAACCCTGTTGCCCCTTCCTACTGATCCGTCGTCTCC
>JAGWHJ010000002.1 GCA_028866835.1 Microcaldota archaeon
CAAAGGTGGGTGACGTGTACTATGTCTCAGCGCCTTACGGGCAGTTCAAGTTCGATATAAACGGGAGCAAGAAGGTGCTTTTCATAGCAGGCGGGACGGGCCTTGCGCCGTTCTTCTCGATGCTAAGGCTGGCGCTGAACATGAACGTAAAGCTGGACTGCGTCATTCTATACAGCGTGAAATACCCATATGACATAATAGAGAAGGAGGAGATGGACGTTCTCAAGGAGAAGCTAGGCCTTAAGATAATAGTCACGGTAACCCGGCCTGCCCCAGGAGACGGGTGGGCTGGGGACACGGGCCATATAGACGCTAATATGATCAAGAAGTATGCACCAGACTTCATCGAAAGGGCAAGTTACATCTGCGGCCCACCTGCATTCACAAAGGCGTGCAAGGACGCGCTGGTCGGATTGGGCATCGACGAGCACTCCATAAAGGCAGAGATGTGGGGATAACACCAAAAGCGCTTGATCACTTTCTTGCAAAGTAGATTGCAAGATTTCTGTGCTGCCAAATGAAGAACCCTGCCCTAAAGGACAGGGTATCTAAGAGAATCAAGACCATGCAAGGCAATACAGCGACAAGATACGTTAATATGCGATTAAATGCGAAAGGTATATAAAGGTGAAGGTTCATATAATATTGTGATAAAAAGGTCCGAACAAGCATTGTTTGTAGAAACAAGAAATGGAGACGGCGTAAGCCACTTCTTCCATGAGAAGGTAGACTTCCTATTCTTTGAAGCAGGAGAAGGAAGACGGGAAACAACAGTAAAGGAATATGCAAGGCAGTCCATAGCAAAAGGAGATATTGGATTCTTTGTAAACGAAGGTAAGAAGGGAAGCGTATACATAGACGCAAGGTTGGAAGCATGAACAGTGAAAAGGCAAAAGCATGACCGAATCATTCATAGCAACAGTATTGGAAGACAACAGGGTTACGATACCAAAGGATACGGCAGACGTAATCAAGGTCAAGAAGGGAAGCAAGGTCAGGATTGTAATTGAGAGGATAAGAGCATGAGAAATAGATACCCACACCACACAGAGCCGACAGAGAAGCTAAATACCATGCGTAAGGAATCGCATACGACTTACAACATAAACTACCATTGCGTATGGATACCAAAATACAGAAGAAGGATATTGCAGAATCCATACATCAAGGAGATACTAACGGACATCATAAAGGGAAGATGCGAAGAGAACGACTGGCAGGTATTGGCGTTTGAGATTCAGCCAGACCACATACACCTATTCGTAAGCGTTCCGCCAAAGGAATCTATCTCATGGGTAGTCAAGATACTAAAGGGAAATACAGCCTTGCAACTGCGAAGGGTATTCCCAGCCTTAAACGCAGTCCATACAAAGCATCTATGGGCAAAAGGATTCTTCGCATCAACCGCAGGATACATCAGCGAAGACAGCGTAAAGAGATACATAGATGAGCAGGAGCATCACAGATTAAGGGATGAATGGCAAAAGTCGCATCCTTTAGGAAAGCAGTTTACGTTGAGTGGTTGATATGGAAGAGAAAGAATTAACAACAGAACGCAAATTGAAACTGTGGGATGAAGCCATAGCAAACAGAAAGAGATATTACTTTAGGAAGAAGAACGACCTGACAAAACGTCAAGAAGCAGAAGGAGTATCTAAATTGAATGGTCTTGAATTTAACATGCAAGCAGAAGTAGAAAAGCATAAGACTTGTAGTGCATGTTCCGAAATACTGTCAGGAGATAACGAGCATTGTTTCTTATGCGATAAATTACTAACTGAAGGTCAAATTGCATGTGCAGAAGTATATGCAACCGATGATAATGGTAAGCACATACAGGACTGGACAGAACCTTTCATGAACTTTTGGAGAGATAGAAAAGAGGATTGGCACATGCACCTTTGTTATTACTGTGCAGACCAGAAACTAAAGATTATAGAGGATTGATTATGGATGGACAAAAAATCGCCGACGGCTTCACTCCCCAAACTAAAGTTAGGGGTTTCTCGCCGTCCTTCGCTAATGACTCCGAATTCAGAAAATCCTGCGCTGTACAGCCACTCCTGCTGGTCCGATAGTCTTGCAGGTTTGTCTTCAACGAAAGCATGGCGCATCCATGCCTCCAATTCGCCACCGCTCAAATACCGTTTCATATACTCCCTATAATATCTTTCCCAAGAACGCTGCCCCGAATCTGATTCTGAATGTACGAAATCGCCATTTACGAATAAGCCGCCTGGCTTAAGCATCCTGAATATGTTTCTGAACAGTTTCTGCTTCCCCTCATCTGTCGCATTATGTATCGCTATGGTTGAAAAAACAATATCCACGTCCTTGTAATTCATCTCTTTTGTAAAGTCCTGGTTCACTATCTTGGTCCTGGCGAGGAGGTCGTTTGCAGAAAGGTTCCTCTTTGCCTTGTCAAGCATCTTGCTTGAAAAGTCTATTCCGGTAAGCAAGGCATTTTCGTTGTTAAGCAGGAATAGGGAGGCCCCATGCGCAGTTCCAAGCCCCAAGTCAACCGCTTTCATTTTATTATCTTCATATGACAGATAGTCAAGGGAGATCTTGTAAACGGTTTCCTGTATTGTCTCGTTGTCTGGCACGACATGCTGGCTGCAGGTGTCATAGTCGTTTATGGAATTGAAATGCCTTGCAACTGCCTCAGATTGCTCCAAAATATCAATTGATATGCCTGCCATCAGAATAAATAGCTATCTGCATCGTTGTCAACTTTCTAAGAAGACCGTAAACTCACAGGTTTTTTAAAAACTCTTCAGGAAACTTATTGCCAAGCATCTTAGAGAGCTCTGCCCTGTCTGCCCACTGGTGTTCAAGGCCCTTGCCCTGCAGCACTTGGTTCTTCGGCAGCCTGCAATCATAAACAATCAAAAACAGGCCCACCTTCTCCTTGCCAACATCTATCTTGATCTTCGACACGACTGCATCGCGCAGGCCAAGTACCCCCACCTCCTTAATGCCTATCTCCTCCTCAAGCTCCCTGGAGAAGGCCTCAATGACGCTTTCGTTCCTCTCTATCCTGCCTCCAGGGAGGTCCCAATATCTTGCACCCTTCTCTTTCACTATCAGGAACCTGCCCTCGCCATCCCTGATCAATGCCTTGACTCCTACCTGGAAGACCTCTTCAACCACGTTGTTGCCCGGCCAATTTTCAGACCAAGAATTATATATCAGGGAATGCATATTATAATCCATGTTAAAGAAGGCGATTCTTTCAAGGACCCTTGACGGGGACAAAGTGGAATGCATAGCATGCGCAAGGAGATGCAGGATCCCTGCGGGTTCGCACGGATTCTGTTTTGTAAGGCAGAACAAAGGGGGCACCTTATACCTTGCAAATTACGGCACTGTTGCCGCGATGCAGATAGACCCTATAGAGAAAAAGCCGTTCAACCACTTCATGCCTGGAAGCTACGTATTCGGCATAGGGACCTCATCTTGCAACTGGGGATGCCAGTTCTGCCAGAATCACAACATCTCAAAGGAAAAGGAGATAACCGGGGAGGACATGTCCCCAGAGGAGATCGTTGAGATCGCCCTAAGGAACAACACAAAGAGCATAGCCTTCACCTACAATGAACCAACTATATTCATAGAATACGCCCTCGATATCGCCAGGCTCGCGCATAAGAAAAAACTGTACAACCTCTTCGTCACCAATGGATACATGACACCCGAGGCTGTAGGCGAGATGAAAGGCCTGATAGACGCGGCAGTGGTCGACTTCAAGGGAAATGGCGACCAGAAGTTCTCAAACAAGTTCGAGATGGTTCAGTCCAACGAACCCATAAAGGAATCGACGCTTGCAATGAAGCGCGCCGGAATCCACCTTGAGCTTACCGACCTTGTAATACCAAGGGTGGGCGAGAGCTTGGAGGCATGCACGGAGCTGTGCACATGGCTGTACGAGAACATGGGTTCTGACATACCAATTCAGTTCACGAGGTTCCATCCCGATTACAAGATGCTCGATTACCCGCCTACGCCGTACGATACCCTGAAGAAGCATTACGATGCGGCAAAGGCGACAGGCCTCAAGTATGTCTACATAGGGAATGTCCCTGGGAATCGGTACGAAAACACGTACTGCCCTGGCTGCGGCAGCCTTGTCATAGAGCGCCAGGGCCTCTACCTGACCGGGTGGTTCCTGGACGATTCAAACAAATGCAACGGCTGCGGTTACAAGATTCCGATATTCGGCAAGCCGCCAAAGACAATAGAGCACAAGGAGATAGTGTCTATTTACTGAACTTAGGCCTTGTGCCCTTCACGTATTCCATGTAGAATGTTGCGGGCAGCATCGTGCTCCAAACGCCAAACACGATTGAGAGGACTATGTCTATTATGCTGCCAATGACGGGTATGAGGCTTATTAGAAAATAAACTGCTATGTACCCCAATGTTATCAGTATTATCAATGCGAACAGGCCAAGAATGTTCCAGAACCTCTTCCTGCCGATATCTATGCTTTTCTTGAAAGCATCAACAGGCCCTAGCCTCTCCAGTACTGCAACCGCGTATCCGTTGTATAATAATATCCCCAATATTATGCCGATCACAAGCGCCAGTATGACGAAGACCACGCCAGTGACTAGCAGCGGAACCCACTGGCCGGTGTTAGCGCCAGAGCCTGCGCTGCTCATGAGGTTTGTAATGGCCGAGATCTGCGTGCCAAACAGCAGCAGAGCAAGAATGCCGAAAACAATCAGGTATACTGCCAGATAAATCAGCGAAAGCCCAAGAACGCTCAGGAACCTTGCTACGGCCGTGTCAAACGCGGCGCCCAAGACTGGCTTTTTGGCGAAGGCCTGCGCCGCCATGTCTATGTACATTATGTTTATGAATACGCCTATCACGTAGAAGATGAGCACCACTATAATCAGCGAGGGCAGCAGCACCCACAGATCCTGCAGGAGCGATTCCATGGCCATTCTGCCGGCAGCTGTCCCGGCAAAAGTCGAATTGAATGACGAGTTTGTCGCATTCAGGGTGTAGTTCTGCGTAAGGTTTGCCATCATGTTTCCTGAATGGAAGAGGGCATTGCCGGAATGGAACTGCTGCGCAACTGACGCGAATATCGCCACTGCAAGGATCAGGCCAACTATAAAGCTCAGGCCAATCAATATCAGATAAGGGACTATGACTACCGGGTAATTCTTAAGTATGTTGAATGCATCCCAGACAACATCGAATACGGACATCGCTCTTGTGCGCCCCAATAAAAAGTGCTGTTGCTATTGAACGACTATTCTTTGGTAACCTATTTAAATCTACCCTGCCATATATCCCCTGTCAAACGGCCATAGGGACAGGGCAACGCCCAAACCCATTCCGAACTTGGAAGCTAAGCCTGTCCACGATACGAAATACTGCCCTAACAGGCGGGAAAGCGCATTGCTGTTTGGCATTATTTTTTCCTTTTGTACATCTCTTCTATCGCGGAGAGCATTATCTCCCTGTACTCATTGTCAGGGAGCTCGTTCTTGTAATCCTCAATGGCCTTCTTTGCCTCTTCGCCATAACGTTCTGCAATGTCAACCGCATATCCCAAGCCATCGTATTTGTTTATCGTCTTCACCAGGAAATCTATATCCTTTGCCGTCTTCTTCTCCCTGTCTTTTGCATAGATCTTGTCTATCGCCTCCTTCTCGTTGACCGTTGCGGCACCGTACGTGTGCAGCATTATGAGCGTGAGCTTGCCCTCATAGAGGTCTCCATAGCGCTGCTTCCCGAACACCTTCTCGTCAGCAGTCATGTCCAGTATGTCATCGGTTATCTGGAATGCTATCCCTGCCGGCTCTCCTACGTTCTTTAGCGCCTCCAACGTACCGATGCCCTTTCCCGCTATCATTGCACCTATCTGCATGGGCCCGTACAGGCTGTAATAGCAGGTCTTGCTCTTCACTATCCTATAGTAGATCTCTTCGGTTCCCTTTGACAGGTCACGCGTGTTGTGTATGAAGTTGTTGTCAAGGAACTGCCCCTCAACCGTGAACTCAAGTATATCATAAAACTTGTCAAAGATCTTGCTTCCCTTCTCGAGCCCGACCTCAATGAGGTAGTCCTTCAGCATGCGCCACATTATGATGTGCAGAGCATCACCCGAATTTATCGCTATCTCAATCCCATACATCTTCTGTAGCGCAGGCTTTCCCCTCCTAAGCTCCGAGTTGTCCTCTATGTCATCGTGTATCAATATCCAGTCTTCGGAAACCTGCATTACAGCCGCCGGAAGTATCAAATCCTTGGGCTCGGCGCCGAACATCTGACCCGTGAGCATTATCATCCCAGGCCTTCTGTAGCCCCCTTTCCTATCGCTATACTCCCTTACGCTGCGGTAATGTTGAATCGGATCCTTCACCTTCAAGTACTCGGATATCCTAGAGTAGATGCGCTCCTTGTGCGTTTCAACATACCCTTTGAAATCCATAAATCATCCTTGCATCTGAGCTTTATAATAGCTACAGTGACGTTTGACAGGACACATATCGCACAGCGGCTTTGTCCTGCAGTAGTTCTTTCCAAGCTCCACGAACTGCGCATGGAAGTCATTGTACAGTTTTGTGCTCCCCGGTATTCTCGACGAGATGTACTCCTGCAGCTCATCATAGCCCATGTCGTCCGGCGTGCCGTACATCCTGCTCATTATCCTCCTTGTGTAGGCATCTATCACAAAGATCCGCTTCCCGGCCGCGTAGAGCATTATAGAATCTGCGGTCTCCGGCCCTACCCCATCGATATCTAGAAGTTCCTTCCGGAGCCCAGCGCTGTCCTTCCTGAACATGATTCCAAGCGAGCCATGGGTCCTTGCGACGTACTGCGCGAAGTTCCTGAGCCTTCTGGCCTTCTGCCTGAAGAAACCCGTTGGCCTAACCAGCCTTTCAAGCTCGGGCAGGTTCGCATCGGCTATCGCGGCAAGGCTGAGCATGTCATTTTCCTTGAGATTTTTTATGGCCTTCTCGACGTTTGTCCATGAGACCTGCTGCGTAAGTATGGCCCCTATGGTTATCTCGTCCTCGGTCTCTCCAGGCCACCAGTGCCTATATCCGAAGTTTTTCCTGAGTTCCTCGTAAAGGCCAAGCATGGGCAGGGATCCCATCAGATCATCCAAAGAAACAGAATCTGCAACGATGCGCTTTCAGACCTTGACTTCCTTTGCATCTATCCTCTTAATGAACTCCATTGCGTCAGAGCCCTCTACGGTTATGTTCATGCTCTTGCATGTGCCTGCGACCTGCTTTATCTTGTCCTCAACGGTATTGCCGTAGAGCGAGGGTTCCTTCGCATTCACTACCTTCCTTAGCTGCTCCATGGTGATGTTGCCAACGACCTCCTCCTTGGCCTTGGCGCCCTTCTGGATGCCAAGCTCCTTCATTATGAGGGCGCTTGTTGGCGGCGAGCCTACTGACACGGAGAAATGCTTCGTCTCGCTGTTCACGACCACCTTGACCGGCACCTTTATCCCGTCAAAGGCCTTCGTCTTCTCGTTTATCTCGTTGACTATGCTGGCGATATTTACCCCCAGGGGGCCCAAGGCTGGCCCGAACGGCGCTCCGCTCGTAGCCTTTCCGCCTTCAACAAGTCCGTTTATTACAACATCTCCCATGATCTAAACCTCCTTTGCGTGTTCTATTATCTTTGCCATGTTGCTCTTTGTCGTTATTGGTATTGGCACTGCAACGTCCATGAGCTCCACAGTAATCTCCTCTTTAGAACTGTCCACCTTTATTACCTTTGCCTTATAGCCCTTGAACGGCCCAGTGAAGAATTCAACTGTGTCATTCACTGATATCTGCTGCACCTGCTGCTTTGCGGCGAGCATCTTGTCAAGCTCCGCCTCGCTCAGCGGCGTAGGCAGCATCCCCTTGACGTGCGGCTCGTTTAGTATGAGCTCCCTGATGACAATCTCGTTCTCGCCTTCGACTATTATGTACCCTCTCATGCCGTAGGGCATTATTATCGAATATATCGACGCGGTGGTCTTGCCTATCTTGTTCTGCAGTATGTCTGCAGTTATCTTCTCCTGGCTTGCGGTTACTCTTATTATGAAATACACTCGCATCATCCATTCTTTTTAAATCTTAATATCAAATTCAATATCGGTTTTATGCTCGGACTAAAGGTACCAAAAGCGCATGCCGAAGACTTAAAGGTGTACCTAAAAAACAAAAATTTATCAGATGACAGATACAGGATATTTGAGAGAAACGGATTTATATACTTTCCTATAAGCTCCAAGCCCTCTCAAACGGCCCTATCCCTAATCGAAAACAGGTTCAAGGCCAGTCTTTCTGATACTTCGTTCGAAGGTTTCAAGCCCAACAGCGCATACCGTGAAATGTTGCTGAAGAAAACAGGGAAGAAAGCATACGATTCCATATCAAAGGGCTACGATCTTTTCGGTAACATCGCAGTAATAGATGCCGAAGGAAGCGCCGCAAAGAAAGCGGCAGCTGTAATAATGGGAATCAACAAAAACGTTAAGACTGTGCTGAGCAAAGCAGGCGCCGTCAGCGGCAAGTACAGGACAAGAAAATACTCGTACGTAGCCGGAGAGGAAAACTATATTGCAACATACAAGGAGAACGGCTGCACCTTCAGTTTCGACATAAGGAAGACCTTCTTTTCAACCAGGCTTTCTTTTGAGAGGAATCGCCTGTGCGAACTTGTGGCTCCGCGCGAGAATGTGGTTGTGATGTTCGCAGGCATAGGGCCGTTTGCAATAGAGATAGCAAAAAAGCATCCCGAAACAAAGGTCATTGCAATAGAACTGAACAAAAATGCATGCAAATACCTCTCACAGAATATCAAACTTAACAAGGTCGGCAATGTTATCGCTGAATTGGGCGATGTCAAGAAATTCTCAAAAAAGTACCGCGGCTTCGCAGACAGGATAATAATGCCTCTGCCGAGAGACTCGTACGCTTTTATGGAACCTGCGCTTAGCATGGCAAAAAGAAAAAGTACAATACACTATTATGCATTTGCAGGCGCTGCCGATCCTTTCAATGAGCATATCGCACCAATAAAGCGTTTTCTAGCAACAAAAAAAGCATCGATGGCTGTTTCCAGCAAGCGTATCGTGCGTTCCTATTCCCCTACTGAAGTTGAAATTGTGCTGGACATGAAGGTAAGAAAGCCTAAAGCATAAATATGATGAAAATCACCCATGAATCGGATTAACATGGCTGAAGCGAAGCGTAGAATGCAGCCTGAAAGGACAGATGCACATTTCACCCACAAATTAGCCGATGGTTTAAGGGATAAAACAGCAAAGAATGTACTTGAGGTGGGATACGGGGGAGGCCCCATGGGCATTCACTTCCGTAGCTTCATATTGCATGTGCCTGATGGTGTAAGATATTATGGCATAGAAGTTCCACACGGATATCCTACGGCCAGATTATGGCCGCGCCTTGGAGTTACAGAAACGGAAAAAGAGGAGATGGCAAAGTTAGAGGCAGAATATCTCTATCTGAAGCCAGAAAATATTGTTCTTTACAGGATGGACGCCGCCAATCTTAAGTTTCCCGATGGCATGTTCGACGAAGTGCATATGCATTATTTTACCACGGATCCGCGAATACCATTGTCTACTATTGCAAATGCGGTACTGGAGGCAAAAAGGGTTCTAAAACCTGACGGTGCGCTTATCCTGATTGGCGAGACCGACATGCCCGCCCTTAAACTTTTTGGGCGCGGAAGGGAAGAGATAACTGAAATAATCGCTTCAGGAGCCGGGTTTTCAGTTTCAAGCGGAGTTGAGGCACTCAGAGGTTCTACTGTCTTCAGCAGGCATATAGAGGCAGCAGTAGAGGTACGATGTGGCATAGAAGAGACATTCATGCTTGTCGCTAGGAAATAGTGTTTTTGCCGTCCATTGAGTAAAACGTAAAATTACTTGTATATCGAATGGTAGACATTGTTGGTGTCGTCAGTTATCACGATGCACTCCCCTTCGCACTCAACAAGGCAGGCCTGGCAAAGGATGCACGCAGGCCCTTGGATCGCTACGGATATGCCACCGCTGCCTCCCTCGTTCTTCTCCGCGAAGTGGTGGTGTCCGTCCTGCACGTTGGCCCACTTTGCCGTTACCTCTGGAGTGTGCTGGCCCTTCCACTTGGCGTCCTCCGGAGCGACATCGGCGTTGACATCTGGTGAAGCCCTGTCCTTCATCTGGAAGACTGCGACCGGGCACACGTCAAAGCAGTGAGAGCATCCGGTGCATTTTGGTTTTTCCACGTAAACTTGCATTTTATCGCCCGTAGTATTCCATATTCCAACAAAGACTTATAAAACATTGCGCATATCCTCGGCCTATGCCATGTGCATAGCTAGAGTTAACCCTAATGCCCATGCTAGTGGCTTATAGGCGCTCGCATCGAGCTCAGCCAAAGAGACTTGCAAGCCCTCCGGCCGCTTCCTCTTCGCTTACCGCCTTCTCCTCCTTAGCTTCCTTCTTCTCTGCCTTTGCAGGCTGTGCCCCTGAGGCTGCCGCAGGCGCCGCTACCTGCATCGTCTGCGCGTTCTTTATGACGTCCTTTATGTTCACTCCCTTGAGTGAGTTCGCGACAGACTTCGCCATTGCCTGGTCCGGGCTAAGGCCCGCTGCCTTTACCACGTCCTCAAGACTCTTTTCGTTTATCTCCTTGCCTGCTGCATCCAGAAGAAGTGCAGCATAGATGTATTCCATTCAAATTCACCTAAGTATGATCATGTTGCCGGTTGTGCCGCCGGTTCAGGAGCCTTCGGCTCCTCCTTCACCATGCCTTTCAGCTCCATCGCGGCCCTCATCGCCTTGGCGAGCAGTTTCTCGGATATCTCCGGCTCGTATATCTCAGCGTCAAGGCCCAGGCCTAGCGCCGACATGTACGCCTTCCTTACCAGGCCGCTGACGTTGAAAGGCGTGACAAAGCCTATCGACAGTGCAAGCGCGTCTGCCTGCGAGAACGATGCCGCTATGTCCGTCCTGAGGCTCGCCTCTGTTATTGCCAGAACGCGCTCCGTGAAAAGTATCCTATCGTGCATGACTGCATTGAGCCTTGTCCCAGTCTCGAAAGGCATTATGTCAAGCATCTTCAGGGCCTTTGATACAGCGGTTGTTATCTTTGCGCCTTTCGCTACAAGAACCTTCGACTTCGATATGACTACCTTGCCCTTCTGTATCTGGACGTCTATGCCCGCGGTCTTCAGATCGGTAACCGCCTGCCCAGGGGCTATCGTTGTCTCCCCGGATTCTATGTGTATGTCCTCTGGAGAGAGCTGGTTCGGCTTTGCGCCGAGCTTCGTCCTGTTCGCCGCTATGATCTTGTTCAGCTCAGTAGGGTCCATGTTGGTTAGTATGAGTGCGAAGTCGCTCGGGATGTACTGCTCGAGCTGCTTCAGCCTCTCGTCCCCCTCAAGCGCGCGCATTACCAGGCTCTTCCTTGCTATGACGAACTTTGCCTTCGGCCTTAGCTCGTTCCTCACCTTCTGCACAAGCCTGTCAGGAACCTTCTCCATAGGCATGACCGCTACCGTCTTGTAGCTCTTCATCTCGGTCCTGAGCTTGTTTACGAATTCTACCTTCTCTGCCTTTATCATAAATATCACATCAACCTCATCGGCGCGCTCATTGTCAGCTTGACGTACACCGAGCGTATGCGGTTCGCGCCTATCTTCTTCGATACTGTATTGACTACCTCGTTTATGTTCTCGTAGAGCTTCTGCGGCTCCATGTCCTCTGTGCCCACTATGCAGTGTATCGTTGGCAGGTTCTTGCCCTTGTTTCTAATAGTAACTCTCTTGTTAAGTTCGTTTGCTATCGCAGCCATGTTCACGTTGCCTAGGAGCGGCTTAGGCATCTTGTTCCTAGGTCCAAGGAACTGGCCGAGGCTCTTGGCTATCACGGGCATGAGGTTCGGCTGCGCTATGAGCTCGTAGTTCACCAGGGAACTGAGCCTTGCATTGTCGCTCTTTATCGAATCGAGCTCGTTTCCGTTTATTACCTCTATGTTGTTCTTCTTCGCCTCCTCTATCATGTTCCTCTCCGTGGCGAAGATGGCGATCTTCTTCACCTTGCTGCCCTTGCCGTTTGGAAGATTGACGTCGACATTGAGCTTGCTGTCCTGCTTCGTGAAGTCGATGTCCTTGAAGTTTATGGCTAGCTCTACCGTTTGCTTGAATTTCCTCTTTCCTTTATTGTCAGCAATGAACTTGCTGAACTGCTCCAAATTCTGCTCTGCCATTATGATCCCTCCTGCAATATTGCAGTGCTTACGGGAAAATAAGCCGTAGATATGCTATGTCAGTACCAATATAAAAAGCTTTCCAGATTGGCGCTTTGCAGAAATTCATTTAAATCCACAAGCCAAAATTGTACTGAGCGGCAATGGCATCTGCAAGGAATTATGCAACGTACATAGCTGCAATAATAGCGATCCTACTTGTTGTTGGCGTATTCTTAGGGGTGAATCATTGGAGAAACGGCGGTTCAACAAGCACCACGATAAGTCAAACCACCATCGCATCAACTCATGTTACAACGCCGATGCCTACTTCCATACCTACGACAACCGCCCAGCCAGTAAATTATTCCTGCCCCAATGCAACACGGTATGACCTTACCGTGCCTTCAAGCTGGGTCAGCCTTTATTCTGAGCTGAACCAGAGCCTCGACAACTTCAGCCAGACTTTGGGCAATGTATCCTCAAAGCCTAATCATACAACAATCTACGGCGCAGAGCTTCTCGCCGCTGATGCTAATAGCGGAACCAGCCTCTTGAATCCACAGGCGATGGCGTCTGTAAACAGGCAGCTTAATGCACTTCAGGCCATGGGCGTAAACGGCGTTACAGTTGACATATCCTTCCCTCTCTTCTTACCAAATTTCCCCAATTCGAGCCGGTACATAGCCTTCTACAAGCAGGTGGCCCAGGCGATCCATTCAAGGAACATGACTATGGTTGTTGAATACCATGTTATATTCACGGGCACCTCATTCTCATCGCTGACTTACAACTACTCAAACCTTACATTCCAGCAGCTGCTGCGTGAGAGGCAGCAGATGGCTCAAATCCTCATAAGCAACATCTCCCCTGACATAGTCGACCTCGGAAGCGAGCCTGAGACAACGTACACGCTTCTGCAAGGCAGCGGCAGGACGTACCCGGAGCTTCTCACCCCCGAGGGATGGTACAACTATACCATTGGATCCGTAAGCGGCGTCAACACCGGCAGTACCAGAATAGCGGCCGGGTTGGGAAGCTGGGATTCTCCAACTGACATAAAATACATAGCAAACGAATCAAAGTTGAGCTACATCTCGTTGCACATCTACCCGCTTCTTTCTGTCAACCAGCAGAACGTTATTGAGGATGCAGCCATAGCGCAGGAGCACGGCAAGCCCCTTCTCATAGATGAGGCATGGGAATGGAAGGAATCGCAGACCAAGCCATACGCGAATGTTGACGTGAACGAATCTATGCGCGGCCCATGGTCGTTCTGGATGCCGATAGACAAGAAGTTCCTCTCGGATCTTATCAAATATGCAGATAAGTACAATGTGGCATACATCTCACCGTTCCATATCCAGTCTTTCTTCGCTTACGTGAACTACTCCTCAGTCGCAAGCCTCTCCTCCTCGCAGGAAAACGCGCTTCTTAACCAGCAGGCGAGTCAGGGCATCCAGAATGGCGCCCTTTCGCAGACTGGCTGCCACTACAAGAATCTCATAAGCAAAAACCAGTGAGTGCCTTCAAAGCAGCCAGGGCATGTACGTTGCTATGTATGCGGTTATCGCAGCCGCCGCCCCTATGAAAATTCCGGGTACATTACACGCTATAATCGGCCAATTCCTTTTCTCCATAAGCGCGCCGTACGCTACCCAGAATGAGCAGTTGAAGATCGTTACCACTGGAAGTATTATGGATCCAGGATGCCCCGAAAGGTTAAGCCTTATCTGGTCCAAAAAAGAGAAGTACAGGACCAGCGACATAAACGACGCGGTCCATCCGACCTTCCTTACAAATTTCTGGTCAACCTTCTTCATAACCTAACACTATCTTTTATAACAGCTTTAATGCAGATGTATAAAAATTTATCTCGCCGCTTTTCCACGGTCCTACGCCAAGGGCGGTTATGGTTCCTGGCTGCAGTTGCGTCAATCCTGCATCGTTAACGAGCCCGCATGGGATCTTCTTGAACTTGAATGCCTCGTACAGCTTCTTGATTATCTTCTCGTCATCCACCTTGAGTACGATCTTCTTCTGGCCTGTCGCAAGCCACCGCTCTATCATTTCCTTGCTGCTCTTTTCCGCCTCCAGGTAGCTTATTATCGATGCATGCGCACCCTGGCTGACCGCCTTGCCCTGCCCCATGCCAAGGTCCTTCCTTATTATTATTACCTGCTTTACTTCGTCGTCGCCTGGTTTGTCCATCTCACACCATCTTTAGTCTCCTTCCCGCCCGTTCAAGTTCCTTCCGCGCCTTGTTCATGTGACTCATCACAAGGTCGAGGTTCTCGACAACACCTTCGGTAAGCCCGGTCTTATACCCGCTCCTGGCAACGTGTTTTGCTATAGCCCTTATCTTCTTCTGGTGTTCGCCCAGCTTCTTTGTCATGTCATTGATCATGTAAAAGTCCTTCAGCAGTTCGTTCGCCCCGGCCCTGCTTTTTCTTTTCATCTAATCGCCCTCTGCAACCTATTTATTGTTTGAGGCTATCTATTTAATGATTTTGATGCAGCAGCTTCAGGACGCCGGAGGTCTGGGAATTGCAAAAAAGCTGATCTCAAGCTATTACGCAGGCGCGAAGGACATAGCACCTGACAAGGTGGAGCAGAGGGAGTTCGGAGTTGGCAACTTCCAGACAAAGATAGCTTTCAGGCACATGCGCTTCATCGCAGAGAAAGACCTCAGGGCTTATCTTTCAAACAACGCGATACCCTATGTCTCCTGCTCCGCAGCATACTACAAGTATCCCGATGCAAGGCCCATGGAGAGGAAGGGCTGGGAGGGATCTGAGCTCGTCTTCGACCTTGACGTTACCGACATGGATCTCAAATGCCAGCTTCGGCATGGCAAGTCATGGATCTGCAGCGAATGCCTTGATGCAGTGAAGGCCGAGACCATAAAGCTCATAGAGAAATTCCTGGTGCCTGACTTCGGCTTTGCTGAGAAGGACATCTCGGTGAACTTTAGCGGCAACCGCGGCTATCACGTGCATGTAAAGAACGAAGGCATTCTCAAGCTCGATGGCAATGCACGGAAGCAGATAACGGATTACATAGCAGGGATAGGCATAACCTTCGAGGAGCTCTTCCCCAACGCGGGCGAGAGAGGCGCGGCACTGCGCGGGCCGAGACCTGACGCTAAAGGGTGGAAGGGCAAGCTCGCGCGCAATTTCATCTCAAGCCTCAATTCCGGCATCGATTCCCTGACCGAGCTTGGCATAGACCGCAAGGACGCGGCAAACCTTTACAGGAAAAGGTCGCTCGTGCTAATGGGGATCAACAGCGGCAACTGGGACATGATATACATAAAGAACAAGGCCGATTTCTGGAAGCGAACGATAGAGGTCCAGTCCATAAGGCAGAGCGACAGGATAGACCGCAACGTCACTAACGACCCATCCCATCTGATCAGGCTCCCGAATTCCATACACGGCGAGACGGGCCTTCTCGCAAGGAAGCTGGTGTCGACAAGCGCACTCTACAGATTCGATCCTATGACGGATGCCATAGCATTCGGCAAAGGCGAGGTGGAGATGACCGCAAATTCCAGATACGAAGTGAGGATGAATGGCCAGGCATACGGGCCTTATGATGGCAATACCGTAAAGGTGCCGGTATATGTTGGCATCTACCTATATCTGAAGGGCGCTGCTGAGATAAGAAACCTTAATTAGACTTTGCATATCGAATATATCCTTACTACTTCATTCAGAAAGGTCATTGACATGAGCATGTACAAATACATAGATTCAACGTTGCAGTCCCAGTACAAGGAAAGGGGCGACGTTTACAGGGCAAAGATAGCGGAATGGAGAAGGAACCCGCCTATAGTAAGAGTTGAACGGCCGGCAAACCTTGCAAGGGCGAGGGAGCTCGGATACAAGGCAAAGCAGGGAATAATCGTCGTCAGGGTCAGGATAATAAAGGGAATGCGCAAGAGGGCCAAGGCACGAGGCGGAAGGAAACCGTCCAAGAGCGGAAGGTTCTTCTCTTACCACAAATCGTTCCAGGCCATGGCAGAGGAAAGGGCCTCAAGGAAGTTCATGAACTGCGAGGTAATGAATTCATATTACGTAGGCGAGGACGGCAAGTACAAGTTCTTCGAGGCGATACTACTTGACAGGAGCCATCCCGCGCTCAAGAACGACAGGTTCTACAGCACGATAATAGCGCACAAGGGACGCGCCTTCAGGGGCCTCACAAGCGCGGGCAGGAAGCACAGGGAGGAATTGCAGAAGTAATCGGGAGATGCGTTGCCCGTTGCCAAAATCGAGTTCAAGATCGACAAACCAAAAGAGTGCATAAATATACTTAAAGAGGGCTGGCACAGAAACCGATCGATAAGAATGAAAGCGAGCGGCGACGGCATCCTTGTAACTTTGAGGGCGGACACAACCAAAGAGCTTCTGTCATCCACGGAGGGCCTCGTCAAGAGATTGATGGTCTTAAGCAATACTCTGGACGCCATTAAAAGCCTCGAATAGCCAGAATCAAACTTTAAATATCAGAAAGCATCTTGAAGATGGAAAAGTGGGATACGGATGGGGTTCATATCACGCAGGCCGATGTTGGCTGACGGGCATCTAAATGTAAAGCAGGAGCTTGCCAACCTCTTCCGTATGGTAGAAAAAACTTCAAAGGCCGTCATCCTCACTACCGCAATAGGGATCTCAACTACTTCTCATGCAGCTGCAATCAAGGTACCTACAGTGATGCCTGTCCCAGGGCCAACAACCGCCACAAAGCTCGCTCCGGGAGGGAGCGTGCACATATCCCTGCGCGGCATACCTAAACAGATGCAGCAGCATACGACGGCAGTATGGTACGCCCGCGATGGAACATACTGCCCCGGGCTTCCGATGCCGCCGCCGGTGCGCCTGGGCTCCGGGATAGTCGGAGCCTATTCCAGCACCATCTCATTCACATATACCCCTACTGCCCTCACAAGGAACTGCACAATAAATGTCCACTTCAGGATCTTTACCGGCCCGATACAATGGATAACATATGACGGCAACGTCGGTCCTATCTCGGTGTCACCCTCAAGGCTAAGCCGAACAGGGAATTCTGGAGCGGTCTCGGAGCCGCAGGACAAGGTCGCATTGCTGCTGCTGCGTTACGAGGAAAATCCCCTAGGTGTGGGCTATGACGTTGGCTACGGTTCGATATCCAAGGACATATCCGAGGGCATAAGGCTGTCGAAAAGCAACCCCGAAAAGGCCTACGATCTGTTCGAGGAAGCTTCCGGAGTGTGCCACAGCAATAACATATTCGCAACAAACATCGGGGTGTACTGTGCCAGCGGCCTCAAGCCTGCGCTCGGCAAGGCCGAGGGCATACTTTACAATACATTCCCGCTCATAACAAAAATAAAGGTCACGGTCGTGAACGATGTCAGGAAGATATGGCCGCCCATGGTCCTTGTCGCTGCAATAGCTGCCATTTGCATAGGCGCCAGCGCCTACAGAAGGAAAAAGTATGACATAAGGTAGCTTTTTCACTTCTGCTTTGCATCCATTCCCTCGACAGTCCATTTTATGGTGTTGTATTCCTTCTTTGTGTCTATGCTCCTTATCGGCAGCCTGCCCAGAAGCACCTTCTGCACCTGGCCGCACTCCACCTTCGTCTTGTGCCTCTTCATGACCGACTTGTACTGGACTACGGCCTGCTTGTAGGCGGTGTTGTAGTTGTCGAATATCCCCATCACGAAGGAATCGTAGCTGCCAACAAGCTGCGTGCAGAGCAGGTACCTGCTTATTATCGGGTACTCGGTGCCGCTGCTTGTATAGACCTTTCGTATGACCGTGGCATCGTCCTCGAATCCCTCCGAGAGTATGTACTTGCTGAAAGTGGAGATGAGGGCAAGGTCCCTTGGCTGCTCCAGCGAGATTGTGAACCTCCTTATGTATCCGGATTCCACCAGCTTCTTGAAGTTGTAAGCCACCGTATTGAAGTGCATCCCTATCCTTTTCGATATCTCGCTGAACGTGATTCTAGAGTTGATGTTTAGGAGTTTCAGCATCTTCTTGTAATTCTCGTCTATCGCAAGCCTGTCCAGTATCTCGTTCCTCAGCGGGAAGAAGCCGAGCTGCTTGTGCGCCACATTGGACGGGTGCCACGCCACGCCGTATTTCGACAGTAGGATCTGCATGCCTTTGTCCCAGTGCACGTACTCCTTGCTCGTTATCGCATTGGCGTATATGAACATATCATAGTCGCCCTTTACTACGGCCGCTATCTGCGGTATGTATGATGATGAAAGCAGCCTTGCAACCTCGTCCCAGTCAGGCTTCTTTATGAACTTTACGAGTATTATGTGGGGATTGGAGAGCTGCAGCGCCGTTTCGCTGAAGGCAACGGTATATCTTATGCCGAACTCCCTCTCCGCTTTAAGAAGCCTCTCCCTTGCGGTCCTTCGCGAGACGCCGAGTTTCTTCGAGAGCTCAAGGATTGATATCCGCGAATCCTCCGATATGAAGCGCATCATCTTCCTTGTGAGGATGCCGTATGATTCATCGAATTTGCTCCCAAAGTCGGTTACCTGCATGATAGTATATGCACAAAAGGGTTTTAATTATGCAAATCCAAGTGTTCCGCGATGTCTCTGCAACGAATTTCCTGATGATGCGCCAGCGATAGTAATATAAATATGTCTAAAGGAAATACTAATACTCTTACTCTTTATTCCTAAAAGTGTAGAGCATGAGGAAAGGTTCCCTAGAATATTGGCCTCATAGAAGAGCCAAGAAGCAGATGCCAAGGATGAGGACTTGGCCTGCGGTAGCAGAGCAAGGCTTCCTCGGCTCGGTCGCATTCAAGGCCGGAATGACACACATCACAATGGTGGATGACAGCAGCTCTCCTGCGAAGGGCAGCGAGGTCGCAAAGCCCGTGACAATTCTCGAGATACCAAAGGTCTACATATACGGCATAAGGATGTACCACATACTTCCAGACATCAATTACAAGGAGCCTGCGGCCGAGGCGTACAGCGCAGAGCTCGCAAAGCGCGTCGGCATAAAAAACGTTTCATCTCCTGATGGCCTCGCCGCAGTCAAGGCAAAGCTCGGGGAATACGGCGACGCAGTCGCGCTCGCCTTTGTCGACCCCAGCAACCTCGGATCAGGTAATAAGAAACTTATGAGGTTCGAGCTTGCAGTAGGCGGCAAGGACGTTGCAGAGAAGGTCGCGTTCATAGAGAAGTGGATGGGGAAGGAGCTCAAGGCAAGCGACGTGATCAAGGTTGGCGATTACATAGATGTCAAGGCCATCAGCAAAGGGAAGGGCTGGGCAGGCGTAATAAAAAGATTCGGTGTGGCAAGGCAGGTAAGGAAGGCAACAGGGAAGATCAGGCACCTCGGCGTGCTTGGAGCCTGGCATCCCGCGAAGGTTCTCTATACGGTGCCTCACTCCGGGCACATGGGATACAACTTCAGGATGGAGATGAACAAACGCGTGCTGATGATGGGCACGGACAAGGACGTCGCCAAGGTGAACGTGAAGGGCGGGTTCCTCAACTACGGCGTAATAAAGAATGATTATATGATGCTCGAAGGCTCGATTCCGGGGCCTGCAAAAAGACTGATACGTTTCAGGAAGTCGGTAAGGAACAAGAAGCAGCCGAAGCAGCCGCAGATAGCGTACGTTTCTCTTGTCTCAAAGGGTTGATTTGAATGAACGTTTATGGCATTGATGGCAACGTAGAGAAGAGCATCGAGCTCCCTGGCATCTTCAAGGGCACTTTCCGCGAAGACATTGTCAGGAGGGCGCTCCTCTCCGAGCAGAGCAGGCGGTACCAGCCGCAGGCCCACGACGTCATGGCAGGCTTGAGGACAACTGCAGTTTACGTTGGAAACTACAAGAGCTACAGGACGGGAAGGCACATGGGAATCGCGATAAGGCCCAGGCAGAGGCTGGGAGGCGGCTCGATGGGAGACGTGCGAAGGATACCATCCGCTACAAAGGGAAGGAGGGCCCATCCCCACCACCTTGAGAAGATCATAGAGGAGCACATCAACAGGAAGGAGTACATGCTTGCAATAAAGTCAGCGATAGCCGGCTGCTCAGACAGCGCAATGATAAAGAAGGGGCACAGGATAGCAGAGCTTTCCATGCCCATAGTTGTTGACAACAAGCTCGAATCGATATCAAAGTCAAAGGAGTTGTCAAGCATCATGGACAAGCTCGGCCTTGCCAAGGATCTCGAGGCATCGCATAAGCCCAGGCTCAGGAAGGGCCTGAGGAGGGCTTCAAACAAGAGGCATTTCAGGAACAGCGTACTAATCGTAGTGAGCGACTCAAAGCACATAGAGAAGGCCGGACGCAACATACCCGGCGTTGACGTATGCAGCATCAAGCAGCTATCGATAGGCAAGCTTGCACCCGGCGCAATCCCAAGGCCATCTATATGGACCGAAGGCGCTGTGCACGGGGTAGAGAAAGAGGTAGAGGCGAGAGCATGAACGCGTTGATGTATCCACTTTCCACTGAAAAGGCGCTAGGCCTCATCGACAGGCAGAATACCATCTCATATGTCGTAGACATACGATGCGGCAAGGCGCAGATCAAGCAGGAGTTCGAAAAGCTCTTCAATGTGAAGGTGGACAAAATCAACACCACAACGACATTGAACAACACGAAGAAGGCGTACATAAGGATAAACAAGGCCTACAAGGCCGGTGACGTTGCAAGAAAGCTCAAACTGGTGTAAGCATGGGAAAACGACTTAAGATGCAGAGGCAGGGCAAGGCGAGTCCCGCGTTCATGAAGCCCAAGCGCACCTTCAAGGCAGATGTCAGGTACAGGCCCAAGCCGGTAGAGGCAAAGGCCGTGGGCGAAGTGATAGAGTTCATAGATGATCCGGGCCATTCCGCTCCTCTCATGAAGATAAAGTACGAAGACGGCGCGGAGAACATCCTTCTCGCGCCTGAAGGCATAAAGATAGGTGACAAGATACAGGAAGGCAAGACCGCGGAGATAACGCTTGGCAGCATAATGCCGCTGGGCAACATTCCGGAAGGAATGCCAGTTTACGATATAGAGGTCAATCCGGGCGACGGCGGCAAGCTGGTAAGGGCCGCCGGGAGCTACGCAACCATACGCGCACACACAGACCAAGGCGTGAGCATACTTCTTCCCTCGAACAAGGACGTCGACCTCGACCCCAACTGCAGGGCTGAGATAGGCGCTGTCGCAGGAGGCGGCATATACGCGCAGCCGCTCATGAAGGCCGGAAGGAGCTTTTATATTTATCATGCAATCAACCAGAGATGGCCCAAGAACCGAGGTGTCAAGTCAAACCCTGTCGACCATCCTTTCGGAGGCAAGCAGCACCACAAGGGTTACTCGAGCATGACCTCAAGGCACGCGCCGCCTGGCGCAAAGGTAGGCCATATCGCGGCAAGAAGGGTAGGAAGGAAGAAGAGAGGATGATATCATGGCTAGGACATTCTTTTATAGAGGCAAGACTGTTGACCAGCTCCAGGCAATGAAGCCAGATGAGTTCACAAGCCTGATAAAGGCTAGAGGACGCAGGGCAATTAAGAGGAACGGCATCCTTTACAAGAGGCTCCTTGCAAAGATAGACCACATGAAGAAGGCCGGCGTCACCAAGCCGGTAAGGACCCACGTCAGGGAAGCGGTCATCCTCCCTGCATGGGTTGGCATGAGCTTCGCTGTATACGACGGCAAGCAGTATCAGGAGATGCGCATAGCACCGGAGATGATCGGGCACAGGCTTGGCGAGTACGTTTACACCGTCAAGCGCGTAGTCCACTCGGCGCCTGGCATCAGGGCAACGAGGGGAAGCAAGTTCCTTGCGGTGAAATAATGGAATACTCTTTCAACATCCATGGCGGCAATTTCGCATTCGCTCAGGGTTACGATGTCAATGCGAGCTACAAGGACCTCTGCGCCGCATGCGATGCAGTAAGGTACGTGAGCGCATCGCAGGCGCTTGACATACTCGACCGCGTGGTTGGCATGGAGCGGGCAATCCCGTACAGGAGGCACAACAAGCATCTGGGTTCGAGGACCGAGCTCGGAGGCCAGAAGGGCAAGTATCCTGTAAAGGCGGCGGGCGAGGTAAGGAAGGTGGTGGTCAACGCCCTTGCAAACGCCTCGAATCTCGGTCTCGACAGCGACAGCATGGTGGTGGTTCATGCAGCGGCAAACAAGACCCATATAGAGACCAGGTATCCTTCAAAGGGAGGGCTGGCGTGGGGCAGGGGCATGTACGGGAGGTCGGCGATAAACCACAGCGACCTCGAATATGCGAAGATAGAGATAGTTCTCGGAACAAAGGACGATTCAGCGCTTACCAAGCGCATGAAGTACATGATCAAGAAGAGGACCGAGGAGCAGAAGCGCATCCTCTCGCAGCAAAGGCCGGGCGGCAGAGTGGCGGCTGCAACAGCAAAGAAGCCAGCAGCACCGGCGAAGAAGGCTACGGATAAGAAGGCAGCAGAGCCTGCAAAGCCTGCAGCGCTTCCTGCGACTACGCCAAAACAGCAGCCGAAGCCTCCGGCAAAGCCTGCTGAGCAGAAGAAGGACGTTCAGGCACCTGCAGCGACGCCGGCTGCAAAGCCCGAGGCGAAGCAGGAAGAGAAGAAACAGGAAAACAAGTGATGTTCATGGTAGTCGAAAGGAAATTCATAGACGACTTGATGGTCAAGTACAGGATATCGAAGTACCTTGAGAGGAAGCTCTCCAAGGCTGGCTTCTCGAGGGTCGACATCCAGAAGACACCGGTCATAACTAGGATCACCGTCTATGTGACAAACCCGGGAAAGGTCATAGGAAGGGGCGGGGAGACGATCGATGCCCTCACGGACAACATGAAGAAGAGGTTCAACATAGAGAACCCCCAGATAAGCGTCTCTGACGTGAAGAACGAGAAGCTTGAGCCTAGGCTCATAGCCAAGTACATTGCTAACTCCCTAGAGAGGGGCGCGAACGCAAGGAGGCTGCTTCATTCCATAATAAAGGAGATAATGGACAACGGCGCCCTCGGGGCGGAGATAATCGCGCAGGGCAAGCTCGCAGCCAAGGGAGCGAAGGCCAAGTCGATAAAGGTAAGGCTAGGCTACCTTCCCAAGGCAGGCCACGTGACCAAGCTGATAGACGAGGCAAAGGTCGCCTCATATCCAAAGTACGGGGCCATAGGAATACAGGTCAGGATAGTGCAGCCTGGTACCAAGTTCCCGGCAAGGGAGATCAAGAAGATAGCCCTTCCGAAGAGCATCCAGGCCGCCACATGAAACCTTCCGAACAGCACCGCAACGCTTTTTAAGGAGTTTTGCATTATAATAGGATTATCGTTGAGACCAATGAGGATAAAGGAGGTAAGGGCTCTCTCTAACGACGCTCTTCAGGCAAGGATAAAAGAGATTCGCTTAGAGATGGGCATCGAGAAAAAGAGCATTGCCGCTACGGGGGTAGCGAGCAAGAAGGTGAAGATCCGTGAGATGAGGCGCACTCTGGCAAAGATGCTTACGATTCTTGGCGAAAGGGGTGTCAAGAACTAATGCCTGAGATATGCCCAAAATGCGGACTTCCCAAGGAGATATGCGTATGCGATATTCTTGACAAGGAGACGAACAGGAGGATAAAGGTCTACCTTGAGAAGAAGAAGTTCAACAAGTACATGACAGTGGTAACCGGTCTCACAGGAGATGAGCTTGACAAGACCGCAAAGGAGCTCAAGCGCGTGCTCGCATGCGGCGGCACGTCAAAGAACGGCATAATCGAGCTCCAGGGAGCCCACAAGAACAACGTTAAGAAGGCGCTGCTCGGTCTGGGCTATCCTGAAGAGAGCATTGACGTATCCTAAAAGCTAACTCCTCTTCAGATGTGCCAGTTCAGGATATCTCCAAGAGTCCCCAATTATCTCTCTCCTCAAGGACCTGAAAGAACGTGGAAGTTCATCAATACGCTGGCAGATTTTTATTGATATATAAGATGGCGCAGCTACAAATGCTGCAATTCCGCCTACTGTTTGGATATGGTCGCGCAGAAGAACTGTCGCATGCGCAACTTCAGTCCCTACGAGTGCTCCAACGCCGGCCAACGCAATCCCACCTGCAATCCTAGCCCCCCTGATCAAAAACGCGGCCTCTCTGTCGCTCCTGTATGGGTTATTTACTACGTGCCCATCCACTTTTATTCTTGACAAAATTGCCATACGGATACCTTAATCGGACCTTTGCGAGCCCAGCAGGGATCTAAGCCCCATATGCTCCTTTATCCTTCCGCCAAAAGCTGCCCTGGCCCTGTCCATAAGTCCATGGTGCATCTCGCTGCCGTCTCTTCTTAAAACCATCTCCTCCCTTATTTCATTGGCTACCTCTTTTATTTTGGCGCGCCTTTTTGTCTCTAGCATATCCCAGATCTCCCTTATCCTGGGCTGAGCATCTCTGTCTTTCACTTCTGTGGCGCTGGACCTGCGGTGCGCATCTGAAGGGAACGCCAACATCGAGTACATTGTACCTAACTGGTCATCAGTTTCCTTTATCTCTATCCTGATCTTCCTTCCGCCTTCGGTAGTTGCAACCCCCTCATACTGGCGTAAAGACGTATCAACCCTACGGATTGGTTCTCTGTACTCCCAGGCCCCTGCCCTCCGGACCATGGAAAATACCTCCTCTTCGCTGAGTCTTCCCTTCACCATCCCGTTCTCTACTTCCCTTCTTACCGTATCCTTTTGAGATTTTGTCAGCTCCACCTCGCCGATGCTGCCTGTGTCAATGCCATTATTTGAACGGTCTCGCCTCTCCCTTAACGTATCCCTGATGGCATTCCCTGCGCTGATCGCTCCTTTCGCAAGCAGTATCCCTCCAGCTACGCACGCTACCACCTGCTGGGAGCTCAACGGCCCGGGTTCCCCAAACCGCGCCATCCTGCCTCTGGCCATGTCCTTAAAGTTTGATAGTTCCTGTCTTCTTATTGTTCTTAATTGCATCATTTTACCATCCTATCGTCTAATTTCATCGAGCAAAGATCTTACTTCGCCAGTGTCATGCGTTCCGTAGACTTCATTTAACAAAGATCGCACAGAACCAGGTTCATTCGATCCACCTAGCGTATATCCGCTTCTTAATGTACGCCTAGTTCCATAGGCCCCTAAAATAAAAGCTATTAGAGCTGCAAGCGAAAGGCTCCCGGCATCTTCATTGGTGTTTTGCCGCCTTTCAGTTACTAATTTTGTAAAGCCACGGTCGGTTGCTTTATCAAAAACACGTTTTGCAGAGGATGTCACCGGAACGGAATAGCTTACAGAGCCATCTATTGCATTCTTTACCAATAGCCGTATATCTCTCTGCGTAAGTGGCACTATTATTCTGCCATCAACTATATTGCCAGGCAGCGTATTGCCTGATGTATGGTATAATGCCAATGCCACCTCTCTGTTTCCGCCCATTGCTGCTGCAGTCAGTTCTTCCGGCACTTTTCTTACAAGCGAGCTCAAAGCCCTCTCATGGGTTTCTATTGTAGCTGATGCAAGATATCCTGACCCTGCACTGACGGTAAATGCCAATGAAATTCCCGATATGGCCGCAGCAGCTTTTCTCCTAGTTACACTACTTGTCATACTATTCAAAAGGAGGTGGGAATGCCTGATATTTAAATAATGCGCTGTGTTGCAAAATGGCAAAATTATTAACCTTGCTGATGCAATAGATGAGATATGCAGGTTTCCGCGAAGTTAGCCTATGTTCTGGTCTCAACTGCGTTCCTGATAGGCATGGCTAACGCTACATATCTGAATATAGAAGGCCCTGTTGCAGGCACGCTTTACAATAACGGCACGATCTATCTCGGCAAGGTCGCGCCTGGGGAGAGCTTCTACGTCCTTGCATCAGCGACAACAGCAAATTCCAGCGGCTATCTTGTCAACATAGGCTGGAACAGGCTCGAGACAACGGAGCTTCCCGCAGGCTGGTCTTCACAGCCATCTCCATTGTACCAGGATCCGATGAAGATGAAGATAACAGTGTCGCCAAATGCGCCAGTGGGCAATTACAGGATCCTAATCAAGGCGATCAACGTACAGAACTATTCAAAGCTGGGCAACATCTCCATTATCGCATATGTTAACGTGAGCCCCGATGTCTTCAATGTGAAGGTGGCCCCTACTGACATCAATACCGGAATAGGCCAGCCCACCAACCTCTACGTAACGATAAACAACACTGGAATCTCAGATGACCCGTTCGTGATAAGCGCAACTGGCCTTCCTGCATGGAACCAGACCGTATCTGTCATATCACTTCACTCGACAAAGAACACATTCATCTATCCCGTCTTCGTGAACGAATCCGGCACCTATCCGTTCAAGCTCACAATCAGCGCGTCAACGAGCCCAGAGGTGAATAAGACCTTCGATATAAACCTGACTGCCAGGGAGAGCCTTCTTAACGACTACAGCGCGATAACGCAGGGCGCTGTGCTCTCACCGATAGTCTTTGCACCTGCATACTCTGTGATGGCGCTTATTTCGTACATCTACAAAACCTACGGCGGCCAATTAACCTAGATGAGCCACATGCCAAAATCTTCAAGGGGAAAAAGCATACTCTACGTAAGGGCAGCATCGCTCAACGACCTTTGCAGGTACTGCTCAAGGTTCGACTTCACTTCTGACAACCTCTTTGTTACCGACGGCAGTTCCGGCGCAAGGGTAATGGCTTTTGGCGAGAGCATAGGGAAGACAACAATAGCGTATTACGTTGACATGGATGCGAGGAGCAGGCTCATCAAGTACACGCTCCCCACATCAGCACAGGGCTCCGAGCGTTACTCGTTCGTGAGCAACGCAGAGGAGCAGCCCGGCAACTACCTTAATGTCATAGGCATCGACATGCATAGGTTCGGCAAGGCGAAGAGCCTCAAGAGCGGTGAGATAAGCATAGTGATGATGAGCGATGCGCCCAGCATAATAAACGCGGTCATAAAGAAGTCGATGAGGAACGAGATGCTGCTGCATCTATATTCCTTCAAGTACAAGGACAGGACGGTCCTGTGCGGATTCGATCTCGTGGACGAGCTTGTTGACGACACAAGGATATTCTACTACGCCTTTTCCAAGCCCATAGAGCAGCCATGCTTCGCAAGGTATGACTATATAAATGACAAAGTAGACTTTACAAACACCGTAGGGGAGCACTCCTACATGTACACCAAGATAATAAACCTCGCAGAGCAGTTTCCTTTTTTCAGGCCCGAATAGCTCAGTGGTAGAGCGTCTGGCTGTTAACCAGAAAGTCGCAGGTTCGATCCCTGCTTCGGGCGATGCACTTCAAGGTAGACCCCCGCTCCTTTTATAATCAAACTACACAAGGATACTGATTGTGGTGTCGAAGCGGAGAGGCCTAAATCCAGCGCTTAAAGAACTCAGTATACTGGTAGGTGGCTGGGACATGGAGTTATCCAATGCTGCATTCTTGCCAAATCCCAAAGCAAAAGTTCATGGGCCTGCCTCATTCAAATGGATAGAGGATGGTGCCTATCTAGTCGCATATCAAGGGGCCAAAGGCGCACCGCAGTCTAGATGGCTGATAGGGCGTGACGAAGCGACAGGCCAATACAAGGTCGTTTATTTTGACTCCAGGGGGGTATCTAGGATCTATGACATGAGCTTTAAGAAAGGGGTTTGGAAGATGTGGAGAAATGCACCGGATCTACCGCAAAGCTTCAGGGGCGTTTTCAAGGGCAGAAACACGATAATCGCAGAATGGAAGACCGCAAAAGATGGGAGGCATTTAAAACACGATTTTGATATGAAATATACAAGGAAAAAGTGAATTTTAAGAGCTTCCTTGTCGGGATGCGCCTAGCGAACATCTTGTGCATCAGGCGTAGAGTTCTTGACGCTAGAAGTAATTTGCCATCTTGGTGGTGTAACATAACAGACTACCCACCAACAGTTCCTGTCTTAACTTCCCCAGCTCGCTTGTAATTCGCCATGACAACGCCGCTTGGCGTGGTCGTACTCTCCGTTAGTTTGAATGTGGCCGGAATGGTGCCCTCTGCAAATAGCTTTTGTCCTTGACCAAGCGTCAACGGATAGGTTACTAATCTGAACTCGTCAACTAAATCATTCTTCATTAGTAGCTGGATGAGCTTGCCACTGCCCCAAACATGAAGGTCAGAACCGTTTGAATCTTTAAGTTTCTTTATATCTGTCAAATTTTTGAGGAATGTGGTGTTCTTCCAATCTGACTTTTCCAGAGTGTTGCTCAGAACGTACTTCATGCCGTAGTTTATGCCTGGCCAGATGTCTTTGTGCTGTGGCCAGTAGCTGGCAAAAATCTCGAATGTTTTTCTGCCTAATAGATATTCTGCAGGCTGCATATTTTTTTGGAAGAAATCGCTCCCGTTGTCATTCGAAAAAGGTGCTGTCCAACCGCCATATTTGAAACCGCTTGATGTGTCTTCCTCTGGCCCGCCGGGAGCTTGCATTACCCCATCTAGCGTAATCATTGTTATGACGATTATTTTTCTCATGTTTATCGACTTTTATTTAAGTTATTTAAACTTAGTTATTTATTAGGTTTCTTGTCGGAGATGTGCCTGACGCACATCTTGTGCTTCGGGCGATGCCCTTCAGGTTCTGCTCCCGCTTAGTGAAAGTTGCTGCGCTATGTGCACTCAAAGCCGCCATAGCTGCAGGATATTGTAGTAGGGCAGGCTGAAGGGCATGTGTACCCTGCTATTACAACCTTGTAGCATGTGTTGCATGCATAGTATCCTTGCTGCACAGTAGTGGTTGATGAAGACGACGTGCTTGTTGTTGAGGTGGATGTGGAGACAGTGGAAGTTGACGTTGAAGTTGTACTGCTTACACTGCCGTATATGGGTATGGCAACATGTGTCACTGCGCCGGCCGCGACATTAACGTAGTTGGTGCTGTTTGTTATGTTGTTATACGTTGCATCCACCTCATAGTTACCTGGCACTACGGTGTATCCGCTGTCGTATTCGCCGTTTGAGCCGGTGTACCATCCACTATAAACCTGCCCACCAGGAGAGAATGCACGTACCTGGGCACCTCCAGCAGGCGCACCGTTGTAGTGGACGGTTACGTTAAGCGCACCGTATCCTGAGCCGCCATTTATCGTTGTTGTCGTTGAAGTGGATGTAGCGGTGGTAGTGGTAGAACCAATGCTGCCGTTCATGGATACATAGATCACCAAAGGCACTGTCACATTATAGGTTGCATTGGGGGTTGCCATGCTTGCGGTAATTTTGGCTACATATACACCTTTGCGCACTCCTCCGCCAAGCGATATCCGTAGTGCTGTAGAATCATAAAGTGTCTTGGTGTTTGCAGGTGCTGGATCTGGCATGAATACGGCGATGGTGTTTACAGGGCTATCGCCGATATAGCGCAGAGTCATGTTTGCTGCATAGGGAGTTAATGGGATGCACGGCAGCGACCTGTTGAGCCCTATGTTGAACGAATTGCACAGCCTTACCGTGATGTTATCTGTAAACGAGGTCGGGGTGTTGGGAGCTGCATGCATTGTGCTGTTTGTCAGGCTTACGTTAAGCGTAGTAACCGGATAGCTGCCTGAAAAGACCACCACCGGTATGCTGTAGGTCCAATAGGCGTAGCCTGCGCCGAGCAGGGGTGGGAAGGGCCCACCCGCAGCACCAACCAGCGGAGTAAAGTTCAGGTGGTATATGCCTTGCGTGTTGCCTGTGTGCCAGACGAAGTCAGCGCCAGCAGCATTGTTGGTCAGGCCAAGAGCATAGCCTTTCATGTTGCCGCAGGCAGTCTGATTATTGTACCCGTTGAACCATCTGGTGCACAGCGTGCCGTTTGAAGGTGACGGATATGTGCCGCTCACCGAGCCAGAGTCTGTGCGCAAGCCCAGAATGACACCACTCGCAAGCAGCCCCTGCTGGGCATACAGCATCGTGAGGTTTACCGGCATTGCGCTGTTGATAGGCGCTGCACCATACGGATACGTCGCTGGCCACGAAATGTTGTAAACGAAGATGCCCAACGTCTGCACGAGCACATCCGTAGGGCCGTTGACGCAGGCAGGATTTGGTCCAGCTATGAGCGCGTATCCGGGCTTGTACGCATTCACCTTGTAGCAGCCCCCTGCGAGCACGGGGGTAACAAGCTGGCCGTTCGTTCCAGTGATGTTCGAGTAGGCCGTCTGTCCGTTTGGGCCGACAAGCGAAACTGTCACGCCGGCAATGCCGTTGCTGGGGCCTCCGGCACCAAAGCCCCCTCCAAAGCCCGTATATATTGTTACGGTGCCAGGCGCGCTGCTGCTCGTGTAGACTGCCTGCGCCTGTGTGGGGCCCACTATCTGGAAGGTCGCATCGGACGTGTTGAACGTCTGGTGGAACTGCGTTGTGCCTACCTCAGAATACACACTCCAGTAGCTGAAGTAATACGTTTTGGATTGCGTCCTCACAACCTTCGGTGCGGTCAGCGTTACCGGGTCGAACAGTGCGTAGTAATTCTTCCCAGGCCCCACAGCGGTGCTTGAGCCATTCACCGCACGCATACCCGGCGGCAATGTTGACGATTCGTTCATTAGCGCATATATCGCATAATCAAAAAAGGCACCGCAGTAGCCAGCACCGCATGCATATGACACAGACGCATTGGTACTGTTGTATCCTGTAAAGTTGCCGAACGGTGTTTCTTCATAAGGAGTTGAGAACACCTCAACGCTTGCATTCATAAGCAAGGCATTCTGCGAAGTAGTCGTGATGTTGTACTGGAAGAGGCCTCCGGTATTGAGGTTGGATCCGCCAGGCCCCCAGTTCCACCACGTAACGGGGTCTATTGGGCTAAGGGGTCCACCCGTCCCGGTCATTGAAGGCGGAATCGGGCTTCCAGTGCCGGTAAAGCCGTACTGCACACTTGGTATCTCTTGATACGGCAACTGCGGGTTAAGTCCGGAGGCAGCCCAGCCTTCGGTGTCTATGCAGTCTTCAGCCCAAAGACAGTCTCCTGTGCCAAGGTTCCACTGGGGCGCCTGCGGCGGCGTCATCCCATACTGGAGCATTGGCATAGCAAAATATTCTCCGATGCACAACGACGTGCCATCGGGCGGCGGTGGCGGAGGGAAGCAGAGCGAGGCGCTCATCGGAAGACCCTGCCCCGAAGAGTTCCCTCCGATTCCAAATCCGAGCGGCAGCGGAGCCCAGTATACCAGATATGCAAACTGCTCGTAGTAAGTGTAGTTGCTAAGCCACTTATCATAAGGGCCAAGCTCGTAGGAGCCGTCAAGGTAGGCATCCAGTATCGGATCGTTTGACGCCTTTTTCAGGTTGCTGATCGTGTTGGTTCCATTGAAGTTGATGAACTTGACGCCCATCTGTTTTGGTGCGTACACAGGCCTTCTTTCAAAGAAGGTTAGAAGCGCAGCCGATAGCGTGCTGCTGTTCTCATAACCGATGAGCAGAAATACCGTCTGCCCAGCTGCCCATATGTCCTTTCTGCTTATTATTACCCCTTTGGTGTGGTTCAGTGCGCTGTTCAGTGCAGTGGAATTCAGCACCATCCCTGCAATCTGCAGGTATGCCGGCTCACTCCTGTTCGCCACGATCACTATGAAAGATGATTTTCCTACAGTGCTGAAGTTCGAAGAGTTGGCATACAGGAAATTGTAATCCTGCTCGGCAAGGCCGGCAAACTTGCTGTTGTTCGCAAGCACCCCTGAAGGCGCAACCAATGCAAACGACGCTGTTCCAAGGTGCGCATAGGGATCTGCTCCGCTAAGATTCTCTATCTGGGACGTACCAGGCGATCTCGTGGCTAGTAGGAACACAGCAACTATGGCCAACACTACTACAGCTACCAGAACAATGACATAGCCTGACCTTTTCTTGGCCATCGGTACATCCCCCTCCGCCGCAATATTAAAATACATCCAGATTATTATTTAAATTACCATATGTTATTTACCTCTATCAATATAGCAAAAGGGCCCTAAAATCAAGTCATTTAAAAGTTCTTTGCCGGAGCTGTGCCTGACGCGCATCTTGTGCTCCGGGCGATGCGCTTCAAGTACGACTCCACAGCCAAATGTTTTTAAACAGTAATTTCCTTTAAATTATGGGTCATATGTCTCGTTTCAGTTTTTTATTGCCAGCGTTATTAATTGTCTTTACATTATCCATTTCCGGCATCTCCTACTCACAACAGGCGTCTTTCACCGTAACGGCAGTGAACCCAATAGTGTATACAAACACTTCCACACAAAATGCACGGTTCTATTTTAACATAACAAATACAGGAAGCTCGCTGGACTACATCACAATACTGAGAAGCCAGATGGACATCTCTGGGCCGCTGGGAAGCGGTGAGGCGCTTGGCGTCTCGTCGCCTGAGTTCGGAAGGTCATTAGGGCCCGGAGTCACTGGGCAGATGATGGTTATAGTACAATGGACCGGATTGCAGAACTCTCCAGCCGGGGCGGTACAGCTTGGCAATTACACAATATCAGTGCCCTTCAAGTCAGAGGCGTCCGGTAGCATAGAGACTGTCAAGGTACGAGTTGTGGCAAACAAAGATACCGGCGAATACGAGCCTGATACAAACATAAACATAACTCCCGCCGAGCATTCGGTAGGCAACGTTTCCGTAACACAGTATAGCATCCCGGACTCGATTTGGACGCTTGGAGGATCGAGTAACCTAAATGTTATGGCAACCGCACCCATGAATCACGGCGGGGGAGCAACAAAAGGTGCTGGCACTGGTGAGATAACAACCGGCGGATCCTTTTACGGCATAGTTAACGGCAAGGTAAGCTGGAATTACACCTTTCCAAGTCCCTCACCATTTGTAACAGCGAGCAACGCATCGCAATGGCAGGCAACCGATACCTACATAAGCGTATCAAATGATGGGAAATATGCTGCTGGAATGGACTGGAACGGATGGCTATACCTGTTCAACGCAACAAGCGGCAAGGTGCTCTGGTCCACAAACAGGAGTCAGGACGTAAACCCGCTTTACCCGCCAAACAGCAAGCTAGGCGTCGGTTTCCTGACAAGCGGGGCAACGGCGTTCAGCTCTGATGACAGGCTCGTGGCAGCGGCGGGTACCGATGGGGATCTTGTAATGTTCAATACCACAACAGGACAGGCACGTTGGTCAAAGCCCTTCTCTGCGGAGATAAGGGCATTGGCTTTCACCAGCGACGGCAAGCTGGCTGTTGGCTCCGGAGACTGGCATTTGTACCTTTTGAATGCGACTACAGGTGCCACCGTATGGAAGGCAAACGATTATTTCTGGCCGTTCTTCTTCATCGCAATTAACCAGAATTCATCACTGATAGGCAGTGGCGGAAAGGACAGCGAGTTCAATGTATGGAATTTGAGCACTGGCCAGTTGAAGTTCCATGAGAATTACACCGGTGCGAGCGTAGGGTTTGTATCAGGGGGAGGAATAGCAAACAATGGCGATTTCATGGCGAGCATGTGGAGCGGTGGCAACGGCGTGTTCTATTACAACAAATACGGGCAACTGCTCTGGAAGCACAGCATAAACGGCGCTGTGGCGGCCATTGCGCAGGATGGAAATTACACGCTAGTGTCAGGGTACAATCCGGTTTCCAACGAAAATTACATCTATCTTCTTGACAATACTGGCTCGGTCATATGGAACTACACTCCAAACACGCAGACCTCATGTCTGTCAACCATAAGCCCGTTCCCAAGGGTGCAGCCTAAGTTCGTTAGGCTTTACGAATCACCAAACCACAGAACTCTCATAGGCGCTGTTGCATGCATAGGTGGCACGGTATTCTACCTCAAAATACCAGTATACAATACCCCTCCTTCGACACCTAATCCGAACAACAACGGTGGCTTGGGATTCGGGAATGGAAACGCACAGCCGCAGCCACCTCTGCCGAACGGCGGCAAGCTTAATGGCAGCAATGGGACTCTTCCTCCATGCACGCAGAACTGCGCTGCTGGCGGGAGTGTCAATACTACAAACTCTACACGGCCCCCTCAGCCTAATGGTGCCGGCAACGGCAATCTCCCCCCATGTACGCAACACTGTGCCGTTGGTGGAAGTTCAGGAACCACAACCCCTACTCCAGGCAATGCAACTGCAGTTAATGGCCAACCAACAGCACCATCCACGATGGCACCTGCCGGTCCGCAACCAACAGTCCAGCCAAACACCACAGAACAAACCACTATAGCTCAAAATTCCTCCGGCACGCAAAGTCAACCTTCTATATGGAATCAGATAGTAAACTTCTTAGAAAACCTCTTTAAGGGTCTGTAGTAATCTAGAATCTGTCAAAAAATCAAGTTATTCGGAACTTCCTTGTCTGATATGCGCCTGACGCACATCTTGCGCTTCGGGCGATGCGCTTCAAGGTCTACTCTGCTCGAGATATTTTTTAAGCCCATCTAGCATCATCTTCCATCCCTGCTCATTATGCTGCAGAGCCTCCTGTGTAGGGTTGTTTGTCTGGGATAGGGACACCAAGGTACGTGCTCCACTGCTGGCCAATTCCACCGTGACTATGTGATAACTCTCAGGTGCATCGGGTAACCCAGTTAGCGGGCTGAAGTGGCTGTATCTAATGAGGCGCTCAGGAACAAGCTTCAGTATTTTTCCTTTGTCTTCGTATTTTTTACCATTCCATTCCCCTCTCCATACAATAGAACTTCCCTCCCTCCATTCTGATACTGCGTCGGCGCCAAGCATGTACTTCTTGATTGCCTTTGGGTTAGTCAGAGCATCCCAAACTCTCTCTATAGGTGCATTAACCTCAATTTGCACTTTTACAATAAGATCCTTGTCTGAGTTTGCCGTGTAATCACAAATATATGTTTAAGCCCTTACTTATATCTCTTTGCCGGAGATGTGCCTGACGCTATTAAAATAGTCCAGGCCAACGTAACATTTTTATATATATCATAATATGATATATACTATGTCAGACATTGAAATAAAGAATGTGGCAAAACTGTTTACGGTCCTTTTGCTCAGTGAGAATGGGCAGCACGGCTACGAAATTATGAAGGAGGTGGGGAAAAGAACTGGAAGGAAAGTAAGCCCGGGACAGATATATCCATTCCTGAGGCAGCTCAAGGCGTACCATTATGTCGAGACCAAAGGAAGGGCGGAGAGAGACAAGCAGACCTACTATCTGACTCCAGAAGGCAGGAAGTTCGTGACAAGACTTTCGGACAAGTTCGGGGACATGTTCGAGATCGCAATAAAGCCAAAGCTTACAATGTGTGCACACTGCAATTGTGAAATATACAGGGGCGGATACAAGGAGAAGATAGGCGGCAGGCACCTTACCTTCTGCTGCGAGAACTGTGCTAAGGGTTACAGGGCAATGAATGCCAGATGATGTTGGTGAGAATATGGCTAAACAAACATTTCCTGTGATAAATGTAAAGGCTGCTGCAATAACAGGCGCAGTCATTGGCTTTCTCTGCTGGTTGCTGGTCATCCCTCTCGGTTTCTCAGGCTATGGGATGATGGGTTACTTCGGAGGATACGGGACGATGAACTACAGGTACATGGGCTACATGATGGGCGGCGTATTCCACAACGCAACATTCGGCTACATGATGAACGGTGTATTCTATCCGTACAATGCAACTGGGTATTATCCCACCGGAGACATATTCCACAGCTATAGCTTTGCCTCTGTGATAATCGATATCGTGTTGGGCGCTTTGGCAGGGCTTGCAATTGCGCTGGTATACAATTGGGCGTTAAAGTTCAAATGAGGTTATCCTATGTTACTCCGAAGACATTATGAAGTGACAGTTAATAAAAACATCAAAGAAGATGATATATGGAAATTTGCGTGGAATCCCAAAAATTGGACGGCATCAAACCCATCCGAGCATCTCGGGTTGGTTTTCTATAATAAGCAGGACAGGCCAGAAACAGGTGCAACTTTCCTTCAAAGAGAATCTCTTGCAGGAATCTATGCTGATCTGCATGGCCAGATCCTCTATGCAGAAAGGCCAAAGGTCTGTGTCTGGACAGGAACTGCCGCATATAGATTTGGCTATTTCACCTTTTACATCTCGGAAGGTGGGACATTAAGGCTTGTACGGAATAAAGATGGCATCATAATATCCCATGATGTATTCATGGATTTCGTTGATAGTTGGCTTGGCAAACTCGCCATGTGGTACTTCAAAACAGTGCTTAAAGGCGAAAGAGCGCTTAACCTCCACGCGCAGAGGGAGCTTGATTATTTTAAAAAATGTCTAGAAAAATAATTGGTGAAAATATGAATTGCATAGTATGTGGTATGGAGATAAAACGGAAGAAGTTCCACAGCAAATATGAATAGAAGGAACAGTATTTTTGCTCTTCAAAATGCAAGACCGAGTTCGATAATAACCCAGGTCTTTTTGCGAACTTTACTCCTTCGAGATAAGTTAAGATGTTAGGTGAAAAAATGAAAGACCCTGTATGTAAGATGGAAGTCGACGAAAAGTCCCAGTTCAGGAGCAGCTATAAGGGCAAGACGTATGTTTTCTGCTCTGTGAACTGCAAGCAGAACTTCGACAAGAAGCCAGAGAGCTACGCAAAGAGTTAGCCATGGCAGAGTACAAATGCGCCATATGCGGTTTGCATTACAGGAGCAGGAAGCTGGCAGAAAAGTGTTACAGATGGTGCTCCGCAAGTAAGAGCTGCAATCTCGATATAACAAGGCAGTCCATAGAAAGATCATCTGGTGATGCAAATGGCGAATGAATACCTGACATTCTCATTAATATTTCTGGCAGTATGGCTTTTGGTTTTCCTGCTGAAAAAGCCCTTAAGACGAGAGATGTTCTGGGTCAGCATATTCACAATGCCCTTCGGCCTTACTGAGCCCCTCTTCATACCATTCTACTGGCATCCTCCTACTTTATTCAACCTTGCAACTACCAGCGGATTCGATATCGAGAGTCTCATATTCAGCTTTGCTGTAGGCGGCTTAGGGGCCATACTATATGAGATTTTTTTCAGGTCAGAGCACATCAGGGTCAGCAAACACGAGATGCATAGTCCAAGACACAGGTTCCATCTTCTCGCAATAATATCGCCTGTCATAGTGTTTGTACTATTGCATTTCTTAACCAGTCTAAACCCCATATACGCTGCAAGCATAGCTATGTTTATAGGAGGCATTGCAACGATGCTGTGCAGACCAGATCTAAGTAAAAGGGTTATCACAGGAGGAATAACGTTCTTGGCTATATACTTCGTTTTCTTTCTGCTATTTGTCATGGTTTATCCCTATGCAGTTAAGGGGTTCTGGAACCTCGGAGCCCTGTCCGGAATCCTCGTAATCGGAATCCCCATAGAAGAGCTGATCTTCGCATTTACATTCGGGATGATGTGGTCAAGCGTTTACGAACATATTAATTGGTACAGAAACAAATAGTTGATATTATGGCAACAGATCCAGTATGCGGCATGTACGTTGATGAGAAAAGCTCCACATTGGCTACCGAAAGGGAGGGCAGGAAGTACTATTTCTGCAGCACAAACTGCAAGCTTCAGTTCGAGAGGCCTGAGAAGGAACTCAGGAACCTGAGAATCGCACTTATGGTTTCATGGCCCCTTACTATCGTAGTTGCAACACTTACTTACGTTCTGCACTTTGGCTTTGGCAACTACACAATGCTGGTCCTTGCAAGCATAGTGCAGTTCTATGCCGGACAGAGGTTCTACGCTGGCATTTTGGATGCAATAAAGAACAGGTCTGCCAATATGGATACACTGATTGCAATAGGCACAAGCGCAGCATGGGCCTATAGCACTGTGGTCACGCTCTTGCCATCAATCTTCCCTGCTGGAGGGGTATATTTCGATACCTCGACAATAATCATCTCCCTCATACTGACTGGAACGTACATGCAGAGGCTCGCAGAATCGAGGGCGTCAACTGCAGTCTCTGCACTAATCGCACTGCAGCCGAAAATAGCACATAAAATTGACGGTAACAAGATCACAGATACTCTGATAGAGCGGATCAAGGAAGGCGACCTGCTTCTTGTAAAGCCGGGCGAGAAGATACCGACCGACTCGGTTGTTGTGGGGGGCGAGAGCTCGGTTGACGAATCCATGATAACAGGGGAGAGCATGCCTTTAACTAAAAGGGCAGGAGACAAGGTTATAGGAGGCACCATAAATGCAACAAGTTCGCTAAGGATTAAGGCTGCAAAGGTCGGTGAAGACACGGCACTGGCGCAGATAATAAAGATTGTGCAGGATGCAGCCTCAAGCAAGGTTCCGATACAAAAGCTGGCTGACAGGATCGCATCATATTTCGTTCCTATAGTAGTGCTTGTGGGGATTGTCGCTTCGCTGGCCTGGTACTTTATCGGAGGAGTAGGGGCAAACGTGTCAATACTCATATTCGTAAGCGTGCTGATAATAGCATGTCCGTGTGCGCTTGGCATAGCAACTCCAGCCGCGTTATTGGTGTCATCCGGGAGGGCAGCCAAGCAGGGGATACTGGTAAAGAGCGGAGAGAGCCTGCAGAAAGCAAGCAGGGTAAATGCACTGGTATTGGATAAGACAGGAACACTCACCAAAGGCAAGCCAGAAGTTACAGACATAATTGCTGTTGCTGGGCATAATGAAAGGGATATACTCAGGTTCGCAGCCACGGCAGAGATAAATTCAGAGCACGTGATTGGCAAGGCTATACTGGCGAAGGCCAGCAAGTCAGGTGTTAGAGCCAACTTCCCTAAAAAGTTCACCTACAAGCAAGGAAGCGGCATAACTGCGATTGACAAGAATGGAACCAAGATAACAATAGGGAACAGGGATCTGTTCAGTAAAGAAGGGATGGCTGTATTAGAGAAGCAGCTAAACAAGCTGGAATCCGATGGCAAAACTACTCTTATAGTTGGTATAGATAACAAGGCCATAGGGTTGATAGCCTTGGCCGATGTGCTCAAGGAAGACAGCAAGAAGGCGATAAGCTCTTTCAAGAATGCAGGCTATGACATATGGCTCATAACAGGGGACAACGAGAGGGTAGCTAATGCCATTGCAAAGCAGTTGGGTATAGGCAACGTTGTCTCACGGGCAAAGCCCAAGGACAAGATGGATAAGATAGCACAGCTGCAGAAGGGCGGAAAGGTTGTTGCGATGGTCGGAGACGGCATAAATGACGCACCTGCGCTGACAAAGGCCGATGTCGGAATAGCGATTGGTGCAGGCACCGACGTTGTGCTTCAGGCCGGAAGCATAGTTCTGATAAAGAACAGCATCTACGATGCATTCATCGCAATACAGCTGGGCAAGAGGACAATGGGCAAGATAAGGCAGAACCTCTTCTGGGCATTCGCATACAACATAGTCTTGATCCCCGTAGCTGCTGGCGTGCTAATACCTTTCTTCACGGTAAGTGTCTATAGCTTTTTGCCCGTATTGGCCGCCTTTGCCATGGCGTTTAGCTCTGTGACAGTAGTTTCCAATTCCTTGTTGCTGGCGAGGTTCAAGGTACCGTAACGACCCGCACGCCCAGGCCACTACGCCCCTTACAATCTAAATAATATACATGGATTTAAACAATATACACTCTTGTAAATTCATTTAAATCAATGTATATCTGGTATACACGTTCATATGCGAAAGCAGGGCAAAAATCGACGGTATAAAAATCCTCCTTGCGGGACGTGCCTTACGAACATATTGTGCATCGGGCGATGTGCTTCAGGCAGACCCATACGGGACAAACTGATAATGCGGCGGACATAATTACAGGGATTACTACAAGGCTGTGCTGATCCCGCCCATTCACTACTATCTGTGTTTCTTAGGAACAGTTACCCAGTTGTATATCAAAGCTATTATTGCGCCAGCCGCCGCACCGTCAAAGAATGCCTCTATTCCTCCTATCATGCCGCCAACCAGTCCAGGAGCATAGCCGGGATAGACTGTAGAAAACACTTGCACAAAGCCAGACGCCCAGTACGGTGCCATCCATCCGCCAGCGAGCATGCAAAGCCCCCACGGTACCCCGATTCCTAGAGCCAGCCCCTTTACACTTAGCTTGTCCATGCTATCATCATATTGGCTTACCCTGCAAAGCTTAATAATCTAAAATCCTTGCCCATGAATTTATAAAAACATGGATACAAAGGCATACTAATGGAGGGCAAAGGGAAGGGCAAGGTGGGGGTTGCCGTTGCAGCGGCAGTAGGGCTCGGCGCCATAATAGGTGCAGGCATATTCGTGCTCAGCGGCACGGCCATAGCCCTTTCAGGCACGTACGCTTTGGTCGCGTTTGCAATAGTCGGAGTGCTTGCTTTCATAATAGCCCTCGAGCTCGGCGAGCTCGGTTCCCTGATGCCGTACGTGAAAGGGGCATCGTACTCGTACACATACAAGGCCTTTGGAAGCGAGCTAGGCTTCATAACAGGCATGCTGAGGTACATGGCGCTTTCCACATCAATAGGCGCCATAGCCCTGGGGTTCGGCTCCTACCTTGCAAGCTTTGCCGGCATATCAATTGCAGTGTATGCCATACCCTTCGCCATAGTGCTGATATTCGTCCTGTCGATAGTCAACATGTTCGGCGTCAAGAAGGCAGCAGAGATGGACTTCGTTCTTGTGGCCATAAAGATAGGCGTGCTGATTGTTTTCATAGCCTTCGCGTTGTTCCTGGCGCTTAACAGCCCGCAGCTGGGCCTGTCCAACCTCTCTTTCGGAGTACCGAGCGGAGGCGCAATTGGCGGCATATTCGCCGCCTCAATCGCCGTATTCTTTGCGTATTCCGGCTTCCAATCCATATCAACGATCACGGATAGGATAAACGGAGGGGCAAGGGGATACGTTAAAGCGATACTCACCGCAGTTACTATAAGCGTAGCGCTGTACCTGCTTGTGGTGCTGGCAATGCTCATAATGATGCCGCCGTCGGCCTACAAGATAGCGGCGGATCCGCTGGCTACGGCGCTCAAGAGCGTGAATGCGCCATCCTGGCTCTTCGTGATAGTGGACATAGGCGCCCTCGTGGCTACGGCATCGGCCACCATAGCGATGATACTGAGCTCGTCGCGCTCGCTGTACCAGATGAGCATGGACAGGCTCCTGCCAAGGTTCTTCAGGAAGTACAATGCAAAAACCGACACCGCTGAGAACGGCATAATAATATCCGCAATAATAGGCGTGATGATACTCTTCGCCGGCAACATCTACATAATAGCGGCCATATCAAACTTCGGCCTCATGTTCGATTACATGATCATAGGCTTCGACGTCATACACTTCAGGAGGAGGAATGTTAAGGCGCCGTTCGCCATGCCGCTTTATCCATACCTGCCGATCGCCAGCGTGATACTGCTGCTTGTGATGTTCACTGGAATGCCGCAGGAGGCTCTGGCCATAGGCGTCGTGCTTATAATGCTCCTGCTTGTCGTGTACTACTCGCTCCGTGAGATAAGGGAGAAGAAGGTAATACGTATAAGGCTGTTCGAGTAGCGCGAGGCCAGACGGCGGGCTTCTTCAGTCTGCGGTATGGCTGGGCTTTCTATGGCCCATGCCTTTGCTGTTTGCCTTGCTTGTAAAGAATTCCGGGGGAGCGTCCCTGAAGATTACCTCCCTCCTCGGGTACTGTATGCTTATCCCCTTCTGCATGAGCCTCTTCCTTATGTTGTAGAGCAGATCCTTTGACATCTGGAAGTTTGTTCCCTGGTCCGGGGCGTTCAGCAACAGTCTCAACTGAATTCCGGACTCATCGTACTCCATTACGTGCACCGCCGGCAGGCCCTCGGTTGGCACCGCTGACGGATGCTTTCTGGCCTCATCCTTCATTATCTCAATGACCGTATCGAGATCCGCTTCGTACGGCACCTGTATGAATACTATGCAGAGCTTTGACTGGTCCGTCATTGTGTAATTGACCAGAGGCGTGTTAAGGAAGATCTGGTTAGGGATCACAAGCCGCCTCTTATCCCAGGTCTTGAGTATCGTGTACGAGAGGCGCAGGTCCTCGACCCAGCACCACTCTGCGCCCCACGGCATCTGGAACAGGACCGCATCGCCTATCCTGAACGGCCTTGATGTGGAGACTATCATCCCAGCGAATATGTTGGATAGGCTGGACTGAGCCGCCAGCCCGATGACTATGGATGCAAAGCCTGCCGCGACGAAAAGCGATGCGACTGTCGCCCCTGCGCCCGGGAAGCTTGTAAAAGTCACAATGGCCACACCCACCAGCGCAATCACCGCAAGGATCAGTCTCCTGCCGAATGTTACAGTGATGGCCATCTGCGGCTCCTTTCTTGATAAAACCGTCGCGTACTTCTTGAAAGCCGCATTTGCTATGTAGGTAACCAGATATACCAGTATCAGTCCGGTCCCGAATCCCACGACCTGCCAAACGCCGGTGACGACCACAGGGCTAGCCGGAGATGTGAGCAAAATGAATGAAAGTGCTATGAGTCCCAGTGTATAAACGCCGTACACCAATACCTTGTCCGCCTCCTTGTGTCCCGTAAGGTTGGTCATTACGTCATTGGCTATCACACCGAAGGTGCGTACCGTCACGGCCAATATCACTATCTCGATTGCAATCGTTATGGCGTCCTGGTTCAGTGCGGGCAGGGTTATGGAGAATAAGCGCACGGCCTCGAAAAGCGCGAACCCTACTATCCCTGCAGAGACCGGGCCAGCGAATATGCGTTTTATCGAGCGCTTTATGGGGTCCGGCAATTTCGAACCGTTGACAATTCTTCGGACCACAAAAAAACTGAGTGCCGAGATGGCTACCGCTATGCCCAACGCACCCATAAGATCTACCGCTATTGTTGCGACCATAGGACTCCCAATGCAACAAGTTGCCATCTACTGTCTAGTAAAAGCCCGATAAGACAAAATCTGGTCTGGAAAAGACCGGCAACTATTAATCCGTCTTTCACGGCAAAGGTATATAAATTTTAGCAAGATTTTCGTTTTCGAAGATCAGCATATGCTCTTTTCTTTTTGAAAAATAATGGGCTTAGTATCGGCAAGATTATTTATGGCTCTAGTTCTAGTTTTTCTGCACAGATCTTGATCGCAACCAAGACAATTATTCCAGATACGAGTACCAGCAGGCCCGCATAACTTACATGAAAGATGACAAATGCCAGTGCAGCGCCCATTGCTGGAGCATGCACATTATTGGTTTCGAAAAGGATCAGGGACATTGAGAAAAGAACAACTGTTACGGCCCCATAAAAGCCAACATACGGTAGCGATAGGTAACCAATTTCGCCTACAATCCCTGCTATAATATAACTTAGAACGAACTTTCTCATGTTTGCCGATTTAGAATACGGCGTCATGAATATTATGAAGGAGCTTGCGGCGAAAGAGGTGAAAATTATGGTAGAATCGCCGTTTGCCATTAGATTGCTGTTTACTATGCTTAGTATAAACACGAGCAGCAGCATGGTTCCGGTTGCGAGAAATAACGGGATCAGAATATGTTTTTTGTCGCGCTTGTGTCTGGATGCCTTATATCTTTCAAAGTTAAATCTTTCGCTTAAGCTCATGGATGATTCATCTGCACCTATCTTTATCTACGTTGGGTTATTTAATTTGTTTCGCACGATAAGGGCAAACCCCAGTCTGAGACATGCCTATTCAACATCTGGCTGTTTGCTCCGGGCGTTATAAACCCCACCTATGCGGTGTATTGGTTTATGATGCAGATAGGCATGCTCCTGGGACACCTCACCAGCTCTCCGGCAAACTGGTTCCTAGTGAGACACGGGATAAAGGAGGGCATGTAGCATATCTGACGATTTAGAATCGAAACTCAAACTATTTGAATCCTTCTTCCTTGAGATATGCCCGGCGCACATCTTGTGCTTGTGGAGACGGCCTTAAAGTGCGGTCCCTATACGGCAAGAAAAATCCAGCATACAATGACGTTCAGTGACGTAACCACGATACCAACCTTTGCAAAGTCAACGAATGATAGCACATGGTCGTATTTTCTCTCTGCAATCTGTATTATGATGATGTTGCTTGCTGCACCAAATACGAACAGATTGCCGGCTATGGTGCTGCCTGCGGCAAGCGCCATTGCCTCTGCTGTAGAGACGTGGGCGTATGCCAGCAACTTCAGATAAATAAGCACCATTGGGACGTTCGAAACTAACTGGCTTCCAAGCACATTAACCAAGAGTATCGTAGGCACCGACCCTAGGTTTAAATTTGCGCTTCCTATCAAATTCTGCAAGAATCCAGACTGCCATACGCTTCCTACAAGTACAAACAGCGCCATGAAAAATATTATCGTACGCCAATCGATGTTTGCGACCAATGACAATCTTTTGTTGCTGAAGATCAGGATGGGCAGGGCAGCCATTACTGCTATATATGAAAAACTTAAGCTCACAGGAACGTCTGTTACTTCTACCGTGGCATATATAATCACCGATATGGCCATAATGGCGAGAGATAGCTTGCATAACCCAGCGAGTTTCTTGTCCTTTAGCGGAGGGCGCGTATGGATCAGCGGCTCACGGTGAAACTCTTTCCTATAAAACGCTTTTAGGACCAGGTATGCGATCGCCAGATTTATGGCTGTTGGAACCAGAAGGTAACTGAAGAACGCGACAAACGGATCCTTCACCAGACCGCTAGAAGCGACTATAAGATTCTGCGGATTTCCTATAGGGCTTGCAACGCTTCCTATGGTAATTGCAAAGGCAAGCGACAGCAGCAAGAGATTAGGATTTATTCTCCATCTCATAGCAAAAATCATAACTACGGGGGTTACGATCACCGCAATCGTATCATTAAGCAAAAACATCGATGCAAAACCCATAACCAGAAGCACGAGGAGTACGAGTTCGTCGACTGAACTTGCAACCTTGAATATCTTATAAGATAGGTACTGCGCATAACCGCTTTCGGTTAGCGCTTCACCCACTATGAAAATACCCAAAAGAAATGTTATCACTGTAAGATCAATGTAGGAAGCTGCCTCGTATGGAGATACCTGCCCAGTAATCATAACTGCTAGAGCTCCTCCAAGCACGATCTGCCATATCTGTAACCTTATATTGCCTATCCGCCTAAATGTTATTAGTACAAACGCTATCACTAATACTATTACCGATAAGGGAGGAAGACCCATGCCCATATAAGGCAATGGATCTATTTAAGTCTCCTGCGTAAATTGTGCCTCGGCCTTTTTGCTTTGATGTCGCTGTTCTACCTTTACTAGGCGTTCTTCGGTATGTATCGACAAGTAAGATAAAGAATTCACGCTCAATCCAGCCGGCTCTGGACCTCCTTGCTTTCGAGCTCCCTGATAGCATCCGCCGCCACCCACCTTGCGCTCCTGGAATCCATTTTCTGTATCTCCCGTGCCGTCCGTATTGCAAGAGCATTCAACTTCCTGCTGCGCTTGCCCATCTGCCTGAGCGCCCAGTTTACCGCCTTCTTAACGAAATTCCTTTCGTCGCGAGACCCGTATTTTATCAATGGGAAAAAAGGTACGAATCTGTCATCGCCCGACTTCTTGTCATGGACGGCAAGTGCCGCCATCATCGCGTACCCCGCCCTCTTTACGAACTCGCCATCCTCCCTGCTCCATCTGCTGGCCTTCCTGTAGGCGTATCTCGTCCTTGCAAAGAGATTGGAGCAGCATTGGTCACACACGTCCCACGAATCGAAATCGCCTGCCCATCTGTCCAACTGGCTCTCGGCCACTTTGTCAGGGTCATCGATCATGCTGGCAAGAATGCGCGCCTCATGGATCCTGGACCGCCATAGCCTCCCCGCAAGCTCATGATCCTTGCCTATCTCCCTGGCCATCTCTCGCAACGCCGCTACGGATATGCCAAGCGTGCCTTTTGTATTTATCCCGAACCTTTTCATGCCCTCTATATTCTTTGGGTCTTTCTTAGACTTGAGCCTTTGAATTACCTGATTGTATAGCGCCATCGGACCAGACCAAACAAGTATTCGCAGTATGTTTATAAAATCCTGCAGAAGTCCCGATTCTACTGATCTTCAACGGACTGAAGAGCATTCACTATTAAATAATACCATTCAATATGATATGAAGCGTGGAACTGCATGTACTCAAAAGACGCCTCAAGAGTTCTCGGGCAGAAGGGCATCGCAGTAGGCGATAGGATACGTTTAGTCAAGGATGGCAAGACAATAGAAGGCACACTTATGCCGAGATCGGAGCTTGGCGATCAGGATGTTCTGGTAATAAAGCTCGACAATGGCTATAACATAGGAGTCAATGTCAAGGCAACTTCATCAGTAGAACGCCTTTCGGGCCCTGCAATGAAGGCCCCGCTTCCAAAAAGCGACCTGCATCCCAAGAAAGGCCTTGATAAGGTCAAGCTGCTCTACACCGGCGGCACGATAGGGAGCAAGATAGACTATGCCACAGGCGGCGTCTACATGCTGACCAAGCCCGAGGAGCTGCTCTACGACGTGCCGGAGCTTGCCGGCATAGCTAACATAGACATAGAGCATCTCATGAGCATAGCCAGCGAAGACATCACCTCCACAGAATGGCAGGCTATTGCAAGAAGCGTCGCGAAGGCATTCGATTCAGGGGCCAAGGGGGTTGTGGTGACGATAGGCACGGACACGATGCACTATTCGTCTGCGGCGCTTAGTTTCATGGTGCAGAACCTTCCCGGGCCCGTTGTGCTTACCGGAGCGCAGAGAAGCTCCGACAGGGGATCCAGCGACGGGTTCATGAACCTGATATGCGCGACGCACCTCGCGTCGTCAAGCGACATCGCAGAGGTGGGCATTTGCATGCACGCCACATCGTCAGACAGCTTCTGCAATTTCATGCGCGGAACAAAGGTGAGGAAGCTGCACACGTCAAGCAGGGACGCGTTCAAGCCAGTGAACAGCACGCCTATCGCAAGGGTCAATTCGCAGGGGAGGATAGACTATCTCAGCACCTACGAAAAGGCAGATGGCAAAAGGAAGGCGAAGCTCATGGAAAAGTTCGAGGAGAAGGTGGCGTTGGTAATGCCGTATCCAAACTCCGACCCAGCCATAGTCAAGCACTATGTCGACAAGGGCTACAAGGGCATGATAATAGCGGCAACAGGCATGGGCCACCTCCCCATATCGACGTCCCACAAGGAGTACAACTGGTTCGATAGCGTGAAGGACGCCATTGCATCTGGCGTTATTGTCGGCATCACCTCCCAGTGCCTGTTCGGCAGGGTGAGCGGGACGGTGTACAGGTACGGGCGCATGCTCACCGAGGCGGGAGCCATCTACTGCGAGGACATGCTTCCAGAAACAGCATACGTCAAGCTGGGCTTCCTTCTCGGCAATTATAAGAAGAAGGAGGCCGAGAAGATGCTGGCATCGAACCTTGTAGGGGAGATCACTGACAGGACCCTGGTCGAATGGCAATGATTTCTCTTAATGCGGAAGGTATAAATAAGCATAGAGTTTCATTTGTATAACCCAGTTATATAACTGCGTTATAAAATAAAGTTTCAATGACAATAGAGTGCAATCATGATTGACTATTACCAGCTCCTGGTGCTCGGCGCGATTGCGGGATTCACAATCTTCCTGGGCTTTCCTATAGCACTTATGAGGGCGAGCTCCAGGACCAAGGCGTTCCTCAACTCCCTTGCGATAGGCATCCTTGTCTTTCTTGTCATAGACGTTTTCAGCCATGCGTGGGACGCCACAACGAACGCTGTGGTAAGCTCGTTTGCAGGGGAGACGCCGCTTGCCAGCGGCATAGCGCTTCTCATAACGATGTTCATCGGCATAATCCTTGGCTTGATCGGCCTCACAGTGTATGAAAGCAGGTACATGAAACCGCAGGCGAAGACCGAGACGAAGCTCGAGAGCACAATGGCCGGAAGGGACGGCATGCACGTGGACCGCCTCAAGCTTGCTACAATGATAGCGATAGGGATCGGCGCCCACAACTTCAGCGAGGGGCTTGCGATAGGGCAATCGTACGTTGCTGGGGTTATCGGCCTTGCGCTTATACTGGTCATCGGTTTCGGGCTTCACAACGCCACCGAGGGCTTCGGGATACTCGGGCCTCTACAGGGGAGCGACAAAAGGCCATCGCTGTTGACTCTCGCAAAGCTCGGATTGATAGGAGGAGGGCCTACATTCATAGGCACGGTCGTCGGGAGCATCTGGGTATCACAGATACTGTACGTACTGTTCCTTTCATTTGCAGGAGGCGCGCTCATCTTCGTGATACTGCTCATGTATTCCGTAGTCATAAAGCAGACTTCGAACATGACCGCGATGACCGGCATCCTCATGGGGCTGCTGTTCGGCTTCTTCACAGACCTCATAGTATCTCTCGGAGGTGCGTAGGCGCAAAGAGATAAGAAGTAGCTGCATTATAGTATAATGGTGAATTTCATGCCAAGAGCCGTTAAGGTACCTGCAGTTCCGCAAGGGTTTCACACGGTAACGCCTTATCTATCGGTAAACGGGGGGATCAAGGCCATCAACTTCTACAAGAAGGCGTTCGGCGCAAAGGAGATAACCAAATGGCGCTCGCAGACGCCTGACGGAAAGGTAATCCATTCAAGGCTCAGGATCGGGGATTCCCTGGTTATGGTATCCGACAGATTCGGTCCCAACCGCGGTGATTCAAAGGCCCAGAGCCCTGTAACCCTTCATATATACTCAAAGGATGTGGATAAGCTGTGGAAGAACGCGCTGGCCGCGGGAGCCAAGGTAGAGATGCCATTGGATGACATGTTCTGGGGAGAGCGCTATGGCCAGCTCAGGGACCCGCTCGGCCACAGGTGGTCCGTCTCAACCCTGATAAGGATGAGCAAGGAGGAGATGGAGGCAAAGAGGAAGAAGGCGATGGCCATGTTTGGGCAGGGCAAGCAGCACAAATGAAGCAGTAACGAAGGTCTTTATATGGACTACAAAAAGATAATTCTGAATCCTAACTTCCTGCTGGCTGCAGCGATAGTCGCAGGTGTCATCTATGTTTCGTACGATGTCTTCGGGGGCAGTGCGCCCATAGTCGCAAACGGCGACACCGTACAGGTGTACTACATGGGCAAGCTGTCGAATGGGACCGTGTTCGGCTCCAACTTCGGGCAGCAGCCCCTCACGTTCACTGTCGGTGCAAACCAGGTTATACCTGGCTTCGACCAGGCGGTCATAGGGATGAAGCTCAACTCTACCAAGAGCGTCACAATACCTCCGGACCAGGCTTATGGCGCGGTTAAACCAAGCCTAATAGTCCAGGTGCCCCTCGCAGAGTTCGGAAACCAAACAGTCAAGGCGGGCATGGTTGTGACAAGGACCGAGAACGGCCAGCAGATCCAGGGCCTGGTCACCGCAGTCAACGGATCCAACGCAACTCTGAACTTCAATTCGCCGCTTGCGGGGCAGACGCTCAACTTCGAGATCAAGGTAGTGAGCATACAGAAGGGAAGAGGCTCGGCTAGCGCACCGTAGTATAATTTATAATAAAAACAAGGCCGCCCAACTCTGAGCGGCTCTCCTTTCCCGGAGAAACGGCCGTCCTGCGGCTTTACCCTCCTATCTTGAACATCTTAGTGCCGCAGACAGAGCAGAGCCCTTCCTTCGCAGGCTTTCCATTCTTCATGGTAACTTGTTTAACATCCTTCATCTCTCTTTTCTGCTTGCACTTCATGCAATATGCTTCCATTCTCATCACCAATTATATTGTATTTTGTTATAGGTAATAATATATTACCATATCCTGCGTCAACCCTGCCCCTGATCCTGGTTCGTCGTGTCGTTTATCGCCCACCTTGCAAACCTACCGAAGAATCCGCGCCTCTTCTTCCCTCCGACCGGCGTGTGCGTCTCCGGCTCTCCAACCCTCAGCATGTACACCCTCGAAAGCGCCTCTATGGCCGTTGCGAAGCCCGACCCCCTGTCAAGCATGTATGCGGGCCTGTGCTTTGCAAGGCTCTCCGGTATTATCTTGTCCTCGGGCATCGTCGCGTAGGCTACGTCGCCGAAGAGCCTCTCGACGCCCTCCCTTGTAAGCTCGAACTTGCTGTATCCCGTCCTGTTTATGAGCAGCCTGTGCGATACCTTGAGCTTCTCGCAGTAGCTTGAGAGCTTCGCGCTGCTGATAGCCGAAGGATTGTCAGGGGTCGTTACTATTATGACATCATTCAGGTATTTCGCGATGGTGCTGTTGAACAGCCCCGGCTGGCCGTCCACTATTATGAAATCATAGCTCAGCTTCAGTACCTGCGAGTAGAACTTGTTCAGGCTATCCGGAGTTACGTCACCAGAAGTGTCATCTCCTGTATCGCCCAGTATGAGGTCGAGGCCCACCGGCTGGTACGAGAAGATGCAGTCAGCCACAGTTGCCTTGCCGGTTATGGCATCTATGTAGCCCTTGCCGCTGCCCTGTATTCCAAGGTGCTCCTTGACGCTGAATGTCGCGACATCGCTGTCGATCAAAAGAACCGAGTAATCCTGGTAGGTAAGCGCGATGGAGAGGTTCAGGGCTATCGTTGTCTTCCCCACCCCTCCCTTCTGCGACGCTACAAATATCAGATACGGTTTCTTGTCCATTCAATCCTCAAGAAATGTAATTATAATGCTAGAACATATTTTATATAATTATGTATGGCGCGCGCTCGCATCAGATAAAACCCTACCTCATTGAATTCAGCTCCTTTATCACGGCAGCTGCCACCTCAAGGCTTGCATCATGCGCGGATTCCCTTGTAGAGGCAGCCACATGCGGAGTTACCAGAAGATTGCTGTGCTTCCTTGCGTAAGCGAGCAGCTGGTTATCCTTGTCAGTCAGAGGCTCGTTCACGAACACGTCTATGGCAGCGCCGGCTATTACCTTGTTCTTCAGCGCCTCCAGGAGCGCATCCTCGGACACCACCGCACCCCTTGATGTGTTTATAAGGAACGCGCTCTTCTTCATCGTCTTCATCTCTTCGTAGCCAAGCTCTCCCTTGCTTCCGCTTGTCAGCGCCGCGTGGACCGTCACTATATCCGATTCCCGCAGAAGCTCCTCCAGCGTTACCCTCCTCGCTATCGGCGATGAATCAACGTATGGGTCGAAGTATATCACATTCATGCCGAAGGCCCTGGCGTATGTGGCAACGCGGCTGCCTATGCGCCCAAGCCCCACGACCCCCAGCGTCTTTCCCTCAAGGATGGAGCCTATGAACTGGTACCTCTTCCATACGCCTCTGCTCAGGCTCTTGTAGGACCATGGTATCCTCCTCAGCAGCGATAGCATGAGTCCGATCGTGTACTCCGCTGTCGACGCGGTGTGCAGCCCATGCAGATTTATTATCTTTATGCCCATGCCCTTCGCGTATTCGACATCGATATGATCCAGCCCCGTTGTCACGGAGCCTATTATCTTGAGCCTCTTCGCCACGCTGAGCAGGTCCTTGTCTATGTGCTCCTCGATCCTGACAATGAGCACATCGACTTCAGGTATGGCCTCCTCAAGCTGCTTCCTGCTCAGCCTCTTGGCGCGCACCTTCCCTGCCTTTCTGAGCAGATCAATTATCTCCTTATCGAAATATTCCGGCTCAAGAACTAGTATGTTGTACATCAATGCACCTAGTGATGCCTTTTATCCATAGCCTTATTCCCATTTATGTCTATCTCACCTGCATATATCCTGCTCGATGAGATCGGCAGCCTGTCATACGCCTTGACCATCCCTACCTTCACTATCCTGAGCGGATCAAGCCCGCTCTTCCTCCTTATGAGATTTATCTCCTTTGCAGCCTTGACCGTCTCCTGGCTGACGACTATCGCATCGAAATTGCCGCTGGCCGCAGTCCCGTTCCTGTCGTTAAGCCTCTGTATCCTGAACTTCTTCCCGAACCGCGCAACGAACCGCACCAGCTCCCTCCTCCTCTCCGAGTACCTCTTTATCGCTGCCCCCTTCCTACTTTTGACAAACGCATCAGTGGTCAGCCCTATGACTACGGTGTCGCCAAGCATGAAGGCCTTCCTAAGGAGGGCCCTGTGGCCCTTGTGCAGGTATGCGAACGTGCCGCCGACTATTACCTTCATTGACATGAACCTGTCTCTGATCTACAATTGACAAGGTATTTATTTAAACTGAATGCGTATATTAACCATGCCAGCGGATTCAGGACTGGACCTAGGCGACAGGGTACTGAAGAGCTTCAGGCTTTCCAGCGGCAAGGAGGTCTTCTACTACTCACTTCCGTCGCTGAAGGAGCAAGGCTTCAACAAGATAGACCGGCTCCCCTTTTCCATACGCGTGGTTCTGGAATCATTGCTGCGGAACCTTGATGGGAAGGAGGTCAAGTACGAAGACATAATCGCCCTTGCAGACTGGGACGCAAAATCCCCTCTGGATGTGGACATACCATTCAAGGTATCTAGGATCCTCATGCAGGACTTCACGGGAGTTCCTGCGATTGTAGATCTAGCGGCCATGCGCGAATACATGGTCAAGGAGGGCTGCGCGCCGGATTCGATACAGCCGATAATAAACGTCGACCTTATAATAGACCATTCCGTGCAGGTGGACGAGTTCAATGATCCTGGCGCCGTTGCATTCAACCAGGAGCGCGAGATAGAGAGGAACAGCGAGCGCTACAAACTCCTTAAATGGTCGCATCATGCTTTTGAGGGTTTCAGGGTCTATCCTCCCTCCGCAGGCATCTGCCACCAGGTGAACCTGGAATACCTCTCAAAGTGCGTCGTCACAAAGAAGAAGGATGGAAGGCTGGTCGCAATGCCTGACACCCTTGTAGGGACCGACTCGCACACGACGATGGTCGACGCACTCGGCATAGTGGGGTTCGGCGTAGGCGGCATAGAGGCCGAGGCAGCGCTTCTGGGCCAGGCGGTATCCTTCACTACGCCAAAGGTCGTCGGCGTTCACCTGAAGGGCAGGCTCAGGGAAGGCGTCACCGCGACGGACTTCGCCCTCACACTGACGAAAAGGCTGAGGGACAAAGAGGTGGTTAACATGTTCGTGGAGTTCTTCGGCGACGGCTTATCCGCCCTCTCCCTTCCCGACAGGGCCACGCTTTCGAACATGTGCCCCGAATACGGCGCTACGATAGCGCTGTTCCACATCGATGACGTAACCTTGGATTACCTCAAGGCTACCGGAAGGACCGACGAAGAGATAGAGCTTGTGAAGAGGTACTACTCGGAGCAGGGCATGCTCGGCCTGGACCACAAGCAGATAATGTACAGCGATGTCATGGAAGTCGACCTGGGCAGCATCGTGCCTAGCGTCTCGGGCCCGTCCCTGCCAAAACAGCAGCTTTCACTAGGGGCAGTGAAGGGCAATTTCACCAACACCTTCCTTGTAAGGGAGGCGGAGGCCATGCCCGAAGAGCACAGGCTCACCACAAAGGACTATACAAGATGGTCCTCGGAAAGCCTCGCTGCTGAGAACGGCAGGATAAAGAATGCGCCGAGGCACAAGGAGGTGAAGTCCGTGCAGATAAAATACGATGACGGCTACGAGGCCACCCTTTCCGACGGCGACGTGGTGATATCCTCTATAACCAGCTGCACGAACACCAGCAATCCGTCAGTCATGATAGCGGCAGGGCTGCTTGCAAAGCGCGCAGTAGAGCTGGGGCTCAAGGTCAATACCCGGAAGGTAAAGACAAGCATGGGGCCTGGCTCGAGGGTCGTAACCTTGTACCTGGAGAAGGCAGGGCTTATCGAGCCCCTGGAAAAGCTGGGCTACGGCCTGGTTGGCTACGGGTGCATAACCTGCATAGGCAACAGCGGAAACCTGATCGAGAAGCAGAGCGATGCGATAAACAGGGAGAACCTGGCCGTAGCGGCGGTGCTGTCCGGGAACAGGAACTACCCGGCAAGGATACACCGCGACGTGCGCGCGAACTACCTAATGTCCCCCCCGCTGCTGATATCCTATGCCATAGCCGGCACAATGCTCAGGGACCTGACCAAGGAGCCGTTGGGCAAGGGCAGCAACGGCAAGGACGTTTACCTCCGCGACATATGGCCGTCGGAGAAGGAGATCAACAAGGTGATAGCTAAGGTAGTCAGGCAAAGCCTGTTCAAGAAGGAGTACGGCAAGAAGATCTTCAAGGTCAACCCCTACTGGAACAAGCTGAGGAGCACCACGGAAAAGATGTACGACTGGGACAAGAGCAGCACCTACATACAGCATCCGCCCTTCTTCCATGAATTCAACCACAGGGAGAAGCACAAGGCGAAGGAGATACGCGGAGCGCGCGTGCTTGCGGTCTTCGGCGATTCCGTCTCAACCGACCACATCTCGCCTGCAGGTTCCATAAGCAGCGACAGCCCGGCAGGGAGGTACCTCATGGAGCTTGGCGTAAAGCCCGAAGACTTCAACACCTACGGATCAAGGAGGGGCAACCACCACGTCATGGTAAGGGGCACCTTTGCGAACAGCAGGATCAACAACCTCATGATACCAGGGATCGACGGAGGTCTCACCTTCCATTTCCCGAGCGGCGAAAAGATGGCGATATTCCACGCGGCGATGAAATACCGGGAGGAGAAGGTGCCGCTTGTCGTTATAGCAGGCAAGGAGTACGGCTCCGGGAGCTCGAGGGACTGGGCTGCGAAGGGGCCTGCTTTGCTAGGCGTCAAGGCGATAATAGCGGAGAGTTTCGAGCGCATACACCGCAGCAATCTCGTGGGCATGGGCATAATGCCCCTGCAGTTCAAGGGCGGCGAGAACGCAACCACGCTAAAGATCGATTACTCGAAGCCCATCTCGATAATCATCAAGGAGGACACTAAGCCCCGCAGCGACATCGAGTTTATCTATTACAAGACAGGGTCGAGCAAGGAATCAAAGACGTACGTCACTTGCAGGCTTGACACGGAGCTGGAGGTGGAGTACTACAAGGTCGGCGGCGTGCTAACGTACGTTCTTAAGAAGATGGCTGGTAAAAATGCGGGCTAAAAAGGGCAGGAGGTGGAAAGTAGCCGTACTCATGGGCGACGGCATAGGCCCGGAAGTTGTAGAGGCCTCCCTGGATGTGCTGGAGAGCGCAAAGGCGCGCTTCGGGATAGGTCTTGACTTGCAGTACGCTGATGCGGGATACTCGTGCATAGAAAAGTACGGCACAAATCTACCCGAGGATACCATAAGACTTCTGAAGAAGACAGATTGCGTCATCAAAGGGCCGATGACCACTCCGGAGGGCCCGACATCTGAGATGAGCGCGGCGGTGAAGATACGCCGCATGTTTAAGCTTTACGCCGATGTGAGGCCGTGCAAGGCCAGGCCCAACATACCATCAATAGGCAAGGATACCGACCTGGTCATAGTGAGGGAGAATTCCGAGGGGATGTATTCGGGGCTGGATTTCAACCTCTCACCTGATCTCGCGGTTGGCATAAGGGTGGTGACCAAAAGCGCCACCGAGAGGATAGGCAGGTTCGCGTTCGAGCTGGCTCAAAAGCGCAGGAAGCACCTTACAATAGTCCACAAGGGCAACATACTGAAGGCGTCAGACGGCCTTTTCAAGGCAACGATAGAATCCCTGCACAAGAGATATCCCCGTGTCAGGCTCGACGACGCCCATGTTGATGCAATGTCGCAGTGGCTCATCAAGAAGCCGCAGGATTACGACGTCCTGGTCATGGAGAACCTTTTCGGAGACATACTCTCCGATGAGGCGGCGATGGTCGTCGGCGGCGTCGGGGTGGTGCCATCGGCCAACATCGGCAGCGACTTCGCTATGTTCGAGCCTGTGCACGGCTCCGCGCCGAAGTATGCGGGCATGGACAAGGCCGACCCCATCGGCACCATACTCTCGGTGAAGATGATGCTCGAATGGATGGGGCACGGTTCGGCGGCGAATGCCATCGAGAATGCGGTATCGAAGTCCCTTTCGACGAAGTTCAGGACGTACGACCTTGGCGGCAGCAGCAAGTGCTCTGAAGTGGGGAAATACATATCGGGCCTTGTCAGCAGGGCGGACTAGAGCGTCCTGAGCCATCGTCCTATATCACGGCCAAGCTCTTCCTTGCCCACCGAAAAGAAGTGGTCTGCGCCTTCTATGACGGACGACGAGAACCTGGCCGAATTGCTCTTCTCCTCAAGTATTCGGAGGCACGTTCTCACATCCATCGGCACGTACTGCTCTTTGAGGCCGAATGCCGCATATACCGGTACCTTGATCCTGCCGAATTCCTCCAACCTGCCCTTGTAATTAAGGATCCTGGCCTCAACACGGCTCAGATTTATTATGGAATCGAGCCTCTGCGCAGAGAACTCGCTGCCTGAACCGGGCACCTGCATCTCTCCTCTCCCAGATCTGACCATGTTCCTGCAGCGTCTTGCAATCGCATCAAACTTTCCGCCCAATTCTGATTTCAGCATGTTATAATCGTCTGCCGGGCCTATCATGGCAATCCCTATTACACGCCTGTCCTTCGTCCTGTCCTTGTAGTATATCGCCTTCTGGCAGCCGGTGCTGTGGCCGCAGATCACGAATCTCTTGTAGCCGAGCCCTGCAAGCGCTCCTACGGCCGCATCTATGTCAAGCCACGAATCCTCGAAAACCTCGTAATCTGTGCCGCCTCTCAGGTTCTCCCTCTTCCCATTGACATACCTGGAGAGGCTGGCGGAATTGTCATGGCCGCGAGTGTCTATGGTGAACAGCGCGAACCCGGCGGCATTTGCATATCGGTAGATCGCGAATGGGATTGAGGTCAGGAAACTGCTGCCCATCCCGTGCACGTATATCATGCACGCGTCTGTTGTGCGGCTGCCGATAAGAAACCCGTGCAGCTTTATCTTGTCCCTGGTCAGGAATTGGATTAGATGACCGGGGAACTTTCCAGCTAGATCCATCAGACCAACTTGGAATGTTATTAAATGTGAATTTATTAATATCTGACTAATAATCTACATCTATCTTTGGGCCTGTAACTCAGCTTGGCTAGAGTGGCTGGCTTTTAACCAGCAAGTCGCGGGTTCAAATCCCGTCGGGCCCGCCTATTTATCTGCCGGTACAAGGTTCGTGGTTTGCATAAGTTTATAATATCTAACACTAACACTATCTATACTAGCAGAAGGCGCTTATATTGGTCAGCGGAAACAAAGGGCAGGGGCGCAGCCGCGAAACGTTTCTTTCCTACATGAATAGGTTTGTTTCCGGGCAATTTTTCATAAAAGAGGTGCCTTCATATGCCAACAGCTTCTGGTACTCTCTGGGCTTCCTGAATATGACCTGCTTTGCAGTTCTGCTGCTAACCGGTCTTGTACTGGTCGCGTTCGGCCCCGTTTGGTGGAACGCAGCCCCAATGGGCGTATTCATCCGCAGCGTGCACTTATGGGCAGCTAACGCATTTCTCCTATTCCTCTGCCTGCATGCTTTCGTGGCATTCTCAACATCGGGGTTCAGGAAGCCGAGAAGACTGCTCTGGTTTATTGGCACGATAATGTTTTTCATGATTGCAATCCAGGTGGAGTTTGGCTTTGGCCTGAGAACTGATTTCGGGGCACAGTACAGACTTCTTTCGGCTGCAGATTTTTGGAATGGCAACCTGCTCGGCAACTTCCTTAACGTACTTGATTACGGTCAACTTTATGGGATACATGTCGCCTTAATACCGATGCTCCTCATAGCGCTTATTATCGTCCACTATTCATTAGTAAAGATGCACGGCTTATCGACGCCTTACAGGAAGGATATCCCATATCACATGGTAAAGGCCGACCACAAGATGCTTTTCGTGCGCGGCATAGCTGCAGTTTTGGTCATAGTCTTTATGGCGCTCGAATTTCCCTCCCCATTCATCCCCCCTGTAACTATACAAAGCCTTGCCACTACGAACAGCTCCATGATTGCCACTACCCTAATAAACGAGCTTAATCGTTCGTCAGGCACGGCAACTTATTTTGATGGCATAGACCCATACCAATTCAATACCAGCAACGTCTATGTGATCGGCCCATACAACCAGTACACCGGAAACCGCAGCGGCAACAACATGGCAGCCGTATTCCTAAGCAAGGACGCAACAGCGCAGGCAAACGACATATCCGGCGCCATGGCCTATTTCACGGACAACGGTACGATAAATACCAATCCTAACATTAGCAATCCAGTCATACCAATGGTAAGCTCCCTGGTTCTAATGGCGCAAAGCGGCCTTTATCAGGATGCCCTAATGAACGGCGCTTCCCAATATGGCAATCAGACCCGTGTGCTGAGATTCCTTTCCGATACCGGATACATAAGCCAGCATGCCGGCCAGCTCGGAATAAACCTCCAGCAGTACGGTATGGTATTTGATGAGAATCACCTGCCGACATCGTGGTTGCTGTCCCCAGTAAATTTCATAGACAATACCGTCCTTGCAAACGATTCAAACCAGGACAGGGACAACGGCTTATTCCTGAGTATACTATTCCTAATAATGATCGCTGTGCCTGTCACTCCTTTGTTAAATGAGTTGCCAGACAGAATTGGCTTATACAAGCTCTTCTGGCGTTCTAAAAAGCAGGAACATAAGCAAAGATCCTAGCAGCGCAAGAGTGTCACGGCACAGGCATGGTTTATAATACTAAAGAAATAGGTATTCTTCATGGTTTCCGATGAGAAAGAGCGCCTCAAAAACAAGCACTGGACGGAGATACTGGCAGACAAGGTGCAGTCAGAGAAGAAGGCGCCCTACGTTATAACCGGCGGCATGACTACCAGCGGCCCTGCGCATCTCGGCACCGTTTGTGAATTCCTTTATCCTGCAGTTCTTAAGCAGGTGCTTGAAGGCAGGGGAGTTGCTGTTGAAATGCACTTCGTTGGAGACATCCTTGACGCATTCGACGGCATACCATATGAGATGCTCAAGTACTCAAAGGAGCTGACGCCGGAGCTCGGCAAGCCGCTCTGCAATACTGTCGACCCACTAGGCTGCCATAAGTCGTTCGGCGAGCATTACCTCGACCAGGCCGTGCGCCTGATGGCCAAGCTCTCGCTCAAGATCGATGTCATAAAGGCAAACGACCTTTATTCAAGCGGGAGGATGGACAAGTATGCGCTCATCTTCCTGGAGAATGAGGGGCAGGTAAAGGAGGTAATTGCGCGTACCTCGATGAAGAAGATAGAGGAGCTCAAGGACTGGAGCCCCATAATGCCGATATGCGAGAAGTGCGGCAAGATAGCAACCACAATGGTGACCCAGCATGATAAAGACAGCTACAAGTATGTGTGCAACAGGGATGTCGAGTACACCAAGGGCTGCGGATACCAGGGCAGCGCGAGCATAAAGGACCATAAATACAAGCTGCAGTGGCGGCTTCACTGGCCAGCCTGGCAGGCGCTGTTCAATTCAAGCGTCGAGGGCAGCGGCATAGACCACATGACAAAGGGAGGCAGCGCAACAACCGCGTACGCGATACACAAGGAGGTGCTGAAGCGTGACCCCCCTATCTTCTTCAAATACGGATTCGTCCTTATACACGGCAAGAAGTACTCTAAATCAAAGGGGATAGGTATGAGTGCGATGGATCTTTCGGAGCTGATCCCTCCTGAGATACTGAAGTACTGCCTCATAGAGCCGAATCTCGAGCAGAACAAGGACATAGACCCGACGGGGGACAAGCTCATACTCATATACAACGACGTCGAGAGGATAAGCGCGCTCGCGAAGCCTGAGAACAGGGCCGACGAGAAGAAGCTGCTCGCATTCAATGTATCAATAAAGGAGCTTCCGTGGAAGGCATCATTCGTCGACATGCTGCTGAATTACCAGATATACAAGGACTGGGACAAAGTTGCATCAATGCTTGGCGACAAGTCCGGAGTTGCATACCTGTCCGGATACATAGATAAGTGGCTACAGAAGGGATACGAGCCCGAGCGCTACAACTTCTCGGTAAGGCAGACCAAGATAACCGATCTCAACGATGTCGTCAGGGCATTTGCAGGGAGCATAAAGCCAGGGATGAGCGACCTTCAGCTGCACAACCTGGTTTATGATGTGGCGAAGGAGAATGGCGTAGGGTCGGAGGACCTTTTCAAGGCCGTGTACACCGCCATAATAGGCAAGGACAACGGCCCGCGTCTTGGCAAGCTGCTGGCATCGCTGGGCGTCGAGAAGACGAAGGAGATGCTTGATTTTGCGACTACATAATCCCTTGATGCAGATTCAGAATGTTTATAATATCACTGGGTAATAACCTAATCATGAGCGATCCAGTCGCTGATTATACGTCCCAATTTCAAAACAAAATATCAAAACGCGAAGCTGAGTTGCGGCAGATCACCGGCCAAATGCTGATGGATAAAAACGCCGAGACCGCCATCGCAAAGAAGATGATACGCGAGATGCTGTACATAACGCTAGCCACGTCAGACAAAAAGGCCATCCCATGGAACACACCGGTCTTCTATGCCTGCGACCGGGACTACAATTTTTACTGGATCTCATCGCAGGTCTGCGTGCACTCGGTAAATATCGAGGAGAACGAGAATGTCGCATTGGTCATCTATGATTCAAGGGTTCCCGAGGGGAAGGGCGTCGGCGTTTACATCAAGGCCAAGGCAAGGCTTGTCACCGACAACGTCGAGATAGCCAAGGCGATAACTCTTCTTTATCGGAAGAAAGGCAAGCCCGCTCCACGGCTGAGCGAATTCAACGAGGGTGCGCCAAGGCGGGTCTATGTGGCTACTCCTGTAACCGTCTGGGTGAACGACCTGAAGGCGAAGGGAGGCGAGGAATTTAGGTACCTGAGGCTGGAGATACAGCTCAAATAAGTATTCGCCAGGGTTGGGATTTCCATAAGCTTCTGATTAAAATCCAAAAGTTTATTTTGAACCCAAAAGACTCGCGAGAGTCATGCGCTTTCAAGGAAAATTTCCAGGCGCACGCGTTACCGGATTCTGCCACCCTGGCAATGATTAATGATTGGAACGTCAGGTATTAAAAGTGTCTGATAAAATTCTCTATAGACCCAGGAGTGACGCAGCATTTTTATAAAGTATCTTTTCCATGTCTTCGTAGGTTATATCGCACCTTCTTATCTTGAGCAACTCCAGTTCCTGGTTAGAGTAAGGAATATCCGAGCCAAAAAGAATCTTGTCCGGGCCCACGATCTCCAAAGTCCTTTTCAGATGTAGCGGATGCGTGCATCTAATCGAAGTCTCCAAATACAGATTATCTAATTTGCCTACCCTGGCAATTGCATCTGGAGATCCATGTGCGAAATGGCCTAGTATTATCTTCAGGTTCGGGAATACGTCTCCAAGCATCGATATTCTGTCTGGATCTGCGGTTGGGAACCTTTGGTCTGCCTTTGTGTGTACGAGCAGTGGCTTTTTGCTCTTAGCTATAATCTCGTAGAGCGGATAGAAATCATTGTCCATAACATCAAAATCCTGCGATTGTGGATGAAGCTTTACCCCTCTAAATCTGGAGATGTGTTTTCTTAACATTTCCGGAGTTGTGGACTTTGGGTCAAACCTAAGAAAGGGCACCAATCTTGGGTTCTTCGCTTCAAGCAGCTTAAGGCTTGCTCCTATGAGGTCGCCGTCCTTCTCGTTCAGCGGAAATACTACTGCTTTGTCGACGTAATTAAAATCCATTGTTGCAAGGAGTTCCTGTATCGTATGTGACATGCCATCCTTGTCGAAGCCTACGTGTGTATGAAAATCCAGCATCATCATTGCCTACACCATACATTACGCAAATTGTCTCTGATATACTGATAAGCTAACCGCGCCACAAGCATATATTAGTTTGGCCTATTCTCTCATCAGATGCTGAGCGTATGCGATTGGGTTGCGTAGGATAACCTCCATCTGCCTGCTCCAACTCTCTGATATGTGAGAAAGATCCCCGCCATACTTGACTGCAAGCTCGCGTGTAAGCCCCGTACCTGGCTTATCGTTTATTTCAAGGTATCTACCGACCATGTCCTCCCCCAAAACTATGTCAAAGCCTATCTCCCCGCTAGGCGAACCCGCCTTCCTTTCCAAAGCCTTCAATACCTTTACCCCGGATTCTACAAGGCCCCCTCTTATCGATTCGAAGTTAGGCGATACGATGGCTGGGTCTTCTGCCACGACATCTACATTCGACTGCTCAAATCCCTTTGCTCCTACATAAGCGTATATCACCGGCACATCAAGGTTTCCGGATCCGTTTCTCTGAAATAAGACCCTGAAGCTACAGGAGCGGCCATCAATTTTCGCTATTTTTATCCCTTCCTGTACCAGGTACTCGCTTCCGTCCATCCTGCCCTCTATAAACTCCAGTGCATCATCCAATTTTCCAAATGGTATTCGTACATTCTCATTGGATTTCCTAACCCAAAAATCATCAGAATCTTTGACTAGGAACCGATTCCCCTCTTTCGATATAGTAAATTGACTCATTCCCCCTTCACCCACTACCTTCTTTATGAATATGAAACCTGTCTTGGCAATAAGCGTTGCTGCGTTATCCGGGCTATAGACCATTGTCGCAGGGGTATTAACTCCTGCCTCAATGAAAACATCATGGTTAAGCAATTTGCTGTCGCATATCTCCCTTACGACTGGATCGTTGACGAATTTGGTGCCAATGCGTCTGAATGCCTCCAAAATCTGGCCATGGATATCCATATCGCACGAACCACTGGTGCCATGCCCGGCATAGTCATATACTACTCTCACATTTGCAGAAGGTAGAGCCAGTTCGTGCATCTCCGAGCCGTCCCAATACCTTGCGCTAACTGTCCCATTACCAATTATGCTTGCTACGTTTTCTGGTGTAATATCTATGCTTAATAGTCTAGAGCCCATATCACTTGCAACGACGGCTCTTTCCATGTAAGTAGCCATCCCATACCCCCCGGCCTTGCCCGTATAGGGATTGCTCAGCATGCCTATTGCATCGCCTTCGATTGCGGGGCTTGCCTTTCTGGCCCTCATTTTTTGCATTTCCATAATATATCCTTTCGCAGTTCAGATCTCAAACCTGAGACTCTCTATAAATGCCCTCATTCCCCTATCATTCAATACTTGCAGGCTCTCCTCCGAAGGTGTCGCAGAGCTGTAGAGCCGTTCATAGGCAGGCTTCAAAAACGAGACCTCCTCATGGATGCTTACCAATCCTTCTCTTGCAATATCAAGCATCTCCCCTACAGGTCTTATCCTGGCGCCGTCTATCCCAAAGCCCTCATTGGCTATCTGTCTTTTCGCAAGTCTGGTCCGGTCAATATCCCTTCCTAATACTGTCATCTCTGCCTTATCAATATTCGATGCAAGGCCCTTTACTATTGCAGCAAGAGCCATTATGTCGCTTCTAGATCTTTGCATTGAACATGTCCTCAATTCTACGCTGCCTGTACCGCCCTTCGGCCTTGCCTCCCACCTTACTGTACCTTCTACTGTAATCACATCTTCCTCGATCGGGTGTATCAAAGCCACAGAACCACCTTCGCCTACCATTGTCGCATGCGCGCTGCCCGTCGAAAGGAACTGCCCCAAAGTCATACGGTCTATCGTTGTTACGTAATACCCATTTCTCCTAAGCAGCTCCACTGGCAATGAGCATAGGCGGTCAAAATAGTCTCCAAAACCCGAAAATCTATCTGGCACGCCCCTTCCATATCTCTCCCTTAGATAATCCTCATAGAACATGGCTCTGGTATCGGCTCTTCCTGAATCAATGCCCCTGGTCACCCTAGAATTTGCGGATAGGAGCAAGAACTCTGGAGAAAACCCATTCAATATATTCGCAACTCTGACTGCATCCTCCTGGTCTTTTGCACTGACATGAAAATGTACAGCCGCATTTATTGCGTATGCAATGTCGCTATCATCTTGGACGACTGAATAAAACCTGCCCCTCGTTTTCAGCATCATCTGATATCTGTTCAATGGAGATATCAGCACTATGCTTGGTGGCGTTAAAGGCTGCACACCATAACCAAGAGCAAAAGCCCTATTTTCTTTAGCAGAATCAATCATCGGCCTTGTTAGTTCTGCTATCAAGTGGTTTGCTATTCCCAGGCTATTCGCAGGCGGCAATCCTACCTCCACTGTGCAAATGCCTGCCTCTGCGCTTATGTGTGCAGGATCTCCCTTCCTCATAGGCTTTAGCGCAAATCCCTCATCTGTAGCTTCCCAACCTGTGTTATCAGAAATGTCCCTGAGTATCCTCTTCATCTGGTCTGCGCTTATTGCCTCCCCAAATCTTTCCGCATCGGATCTTACAAGCGGAAACTCCAGTTCTATGCCTATCTTGCGCGCAGGGGTTCCCTCTGTTCTGAATCTGGCAGCATGTTGCTCTCTCAAGTTCGCTATAGCACTGCTCATAGTGTATCTCCGCCAAGCTAATTCAGAACAAATCCGAATATCTCTACCATTTTAACTCTCAGTATCTAGATATATAAACACAACTAATTTGAGCAATTATGTGATAATATTTGTTATTTTGGTACCTGCCAGAGATCAAATATCAAACAATTGAGACCGGCAG
>JAGWHJ010000003.1 GCA_028866835.1 Microcaldota archaeon
AGAGCCAGCCACTCTAACCAAGCTGAGTTACAGGTCCAGGCAGAATATTATTAGCGAGCTAGTTTATCTTTTTATGCTTTTTACAAAATCAGAGAGCCTTTCGTCCAGAAGGTTGCTTTTCGGCGCAAGTTCATACTTAACCTGGACTATCGGCTTATTAACATTCACCAGCCTCTTCAGGTCTGTAGGGGTAGAAGAAACGACCACATCGCAATCAGCGGAATTTATGGTGGCTTCAAGATCCTTAATCTGCTTGGGGCTGTACCCCATCGCCGGCAGCTCTACATCAAGTGACCTGTATTTCTTATAAACATCCTTTATTGTGCCGTACGCGTATTTCTTGGCGTTTACTATCGTTTTCGCCCCGTATTGCCTCGCAGCTACCGTGGCGGCTCCAAACTTCATGCCGCCGTGCGTTATCGTGGGCCCGTCCTCCACAAGAAGCACGCGGCTGCCCTTTATTATCCTTGGGTTGTCCGCGGTTATTATCGAATCCGCAAGTATTATCCCAGCACCAGGGTTTATGCTCTCCAAGTCTGCCCTGACCCTCTCAATCTCTTCCTTGGTCGCAGAGTTCACCTTGTTTATTATTAATATATCCGCCATCCTGGCGACAGTTTCCCCTGGATAATAGGTAAGCTCGTTGCCGGCCCTGAGGGGGTCGGCTATTGCGATGAACAGATCGGTCTTTATGAAAGGCGCATCGTTGTTTCCCCCGTCCCAGAGTATCACATCGGCTTCCTTCTCTGCTTGCACTAATATCTTACCGTAGTCCACCCCAGCATAAACCACAAAGCCGTTCTTTATGTGCGGCTCATAGTCCTCACGCTCTTCTATCGTGGTCTTGTATTTGTCAAGGTCCGAGAGCTTTGCAAAGCGTTCGACTATCTCGTCTTTCAAGATGCCATAAGGCATGGGGTGCCTTATCACAACCACCTTGAGCCCTGCGTTGCGCAAGAATTTCGATACGTATCTTGCAGTCTGGCTTTTGCCAACGCCCGTCCTGACCCCGCATACGCTTATAACTGGTTTCGCCGACTTAAGCATTGCTTTATCGGGGGCAATGAGCCAGAAATCGGCCCCCATCGCATTGACCAGGCTCGCCTTGGTCATGACCTCCTGATAAGGCAGGTCGCTGTAAGCCATAACACAAACGTCAACCTTCTCCTCCTCTATCAGCTTCGGCAATTCGCTTTCATCATAGATGGGTATTCCCTTTGGGTACAGCCTGCCGCTTAATTCCTTCGGGTACGGCCTGCCAGAAATGAATGGAATTTGCGCTGCAGTGAAAGCCACGACGTCGTACTCCTTATTGTTCCTGAATATGGTATTGAAGTTCTGGAAGTCCCTGCCCGCAGCACCAACTATGATAACCCGTTTCCTCGCCAAAGATATGCCCGAAATAAAGGCTCGAAATAAATTAATTAAGCTTTAGAAAGCTTTTAAAGCGGAACCGGGGCGGCACAATTCTGTCGTCGTAAAAGTCCCACACAAGCTTTATATGCTTTAAACACTCATGCAATACACACAAGTATAATTGTCTAGATGATTTCATGGCCGACCAGGCGGAGACATATGACGCATCAAAAATAGTGGTTCTTGAGGGGGCGCAGGGCATAAGGAGGCGGCCAGGGATGTACATAGGCTCCACAGGAGCCGCAGGCGTCATACATCTTCTCTATGAGGTAATAGACAACGCAGTGGATGAAGCCGGGGCCGGTTTCTGCAAGAACATAACGGTCCACCTGTCACAGGACGCAGATGGCGACATAGCCGAAGTTACTGACGATGGCAGAGGCATTCCAGTAGGGATCATGGAGAAGTATAACAAGAGTGCACTCGAGATAATAATGACCACGCTCCACAAGGGTGCAAAATTCAGCGCCGACGTGTACAAAGTGTCCGGAGGCCTTCACGGCGTGGGCTTAACCGTAGTGAATGCGCTTTCACAGTATACCGACGTCACGGTGAAACGAGACGGCAAATTGTACAGGCAGTCGTTCGGCAAGGGCGTGGCTACGAGCCAGCTCCAACTTGTCAGCGAAACACAGGAAAGAGGAACTACCATAAAATTCAAGCCCGACAAGGAGATATTCAGCGTTATGACTTTCGATTCGGCATTGCTCAAGGAGAGGCTAAGGTACACGAGCTTTCTCAACCCCGGGCTCAGGATAGTGCTCATAGACGACAGATTCAGCACGCACGAAGAAGAGACATTCCTATCCAATGAAGGCATAAAGGACTTCATAAAATTTCTGGACAAGGACGCCACGGCACTAACTGGGGTAGTAGGTTCTAAAAAGCAGGAAGGCGCGGTAGTCGTTGAATTTGCGCTACAGTACGTTGATTCTTATGAGGAAATAATAGAGCCGTTTGTAAATAACATCAAGACGGAGGAAGGAGGCACGCATCTCTCCGGGTTCCACTCCGCGGTGACGCGGGCTGTGCTAAACTATATTGAAAAAAACAGGCTTGGCGCAAAACTTTCGCTGAAGATAACCGGAGACGACACGAGGGAGGGGCTAACCGCTGTGGTAAGCGTCCTAATGCAAAATCCGGAGTTTGAAGGGCAGACAAAGGAAAAACTCGGTAATGTATACATAAAGGGGGTGGTGGAGGGAGTAGTATACCCTTACCTATCGCAATACCTCGAAGAGCATCCTTCCGACGCAAAGGCGATAGTCGAGAAGATAATAACTGCAGCTACTGCAAGGGAGAGTGCAAGAAAAGCTCGTGAGATGGTCAGGAAGAAGAGCATCTTCGATAGCGCTGTGCTCCCGGGCAAGCTCGCCGACTGTATAATAGCCGACCCAGAGAAAACAGAGCTCTTCATAGTGGAGGGCCAGAGCGCAGGAGGCTCCAGCAAGCAGGGCAGGGACAAGAACATACAGGCAATACTACCGCTCAGGGGAAAGATCCTGAATGTCGAGAAGGCGAGCATCGACAAGATTTTCGACAATGCAGAAATAAAAACAATGATAACCGCATTCGGCACCGGCATAAACGAGACATTCAATGCCGATGCGATAAGGTACAAGAAGATAATAATAATGACCGATGCCGATGTCGATGGAAGTCACATACGTACACTGCTCCTTACCTTCTTCTACAGGTACATGAAGCGGATAATAGAGCAGGGATATGTCTATGCTGCAATTCCCCCACTCTACAAGGTCACTAAAGGCAAGGCCACTTACTACTGCTACAGCGACGAGGAGCTCGAATCCAAGAGAAAGGAACTTGGAGAGCTCGATGGGCTCCAGAGATACAAGGGTCTGGGGGAGATGAACGAGGTGCAGCTGTGGGAGACAACAATGAATCCGGAGACGAGGAGACTTAAGAAAATAACAATCGCAGATGCGGCAAGGGCCGAAGAGCTGTTCAGGATACTCATGGGCACGGACGTTCTACCGAGAAGAAAGTTCCTGCACGAGCACGCGGAGCAGGTTAAATGGCTTGATGTGTGAACATGCAGGAGATAATACCAGTTTCATTGGAGGGAGAGCTGCAATCCAGCTACATAGACTACGCAATGAGCGTGATCATAAGCCGCGCCATACCTGATGCGAGGGACGGTCTTAAGCCTGTTCAGCGCAGGGTGCTGTACGCGATGTACAGCATAAAGAACTTCCACGACCAACCGACGAAAAAGAGCGCAAGGGTCGTAGGAGAGGTCATTGGTAAGTTTCACCCCCATGGAGACACTGCAATATACGACGCCTTGGCGAGGCTCGCGCAAGACTTCTCTATGAACCATCTGCTCGTGGAGGGGCAAGGAAATTTCGGATCGATCGACGGCGACCCACCAGCAGCCATGAGATACACCGAGGTCCGGCTGCAGAAACTGTCAGAGCAGATACTTGACGACATAGAGAAGAATACCGTAGACTTTGTGCCAAATTTCGATGACACTGAAAAGGAACCAGTGGTGCTCCCTGCTAAAGTGCCGAATCTACTAATCAACGGCGCTACAGGGATAGCCGTAGGCGTGGCAACAAGCATACCGCCACACAACCTCGCAGAGATCTGCGATGCAATAATGCTGCGTATAGACAAGAAGGAATCCACAATAGAGGACATGCTCAACGTGATAAAGGGGCCGGACTTCCCAACCGGAGGCATAGCTGTAATGTCGCAGAATGCCTATAACGGATACAAGTTCGGGAGGGGGCAGCTCACAATAAAGGCTAAGGCCGACATAAACGAGGCACAGAAGAAGGTCATCATAAAGGAGATCCCCTACAACGTAAACAAATCAAACCTCATCCAGACTATGGCCGAGCTCGCACGCGACAAGAAGATAGTGGGGTTGCGCGACATAAGGGACGAAAGCGACAAGAATGGGATAAGGATAGTCATAGACTATAAGGAGGAGGGCAGCGGGGAGCAGATACTCAACATGCTTTACAAGCACACACAGCTGCAGGTGACATTCCCGTTGATAAACCTGGCCATAATCGGGAAGAGCCTAAAGAGTCTCAACATACTGCAGCTAATAGACACATTTCTGACTCACAGGCGCGAAGTTGTGCTGAGGAGAAGCAAATACGAGCTCGAGGTTGCAATGGCGAGGCTGCACATCGTGGAAGGACTTCTGATAGCAATAGAACACATAGACCAGATCATAGCGACAATAAAGGGAAGCTCCGAGGTCGAAGAAGCCAGGAAGAAGCTTATGGAAGGATATTCACTTACAGAGAAGCAGGCCAACGCGATACTCGACATGAAGCTTAGCCGTCTTACAAGGCTGGAGAACAACTCATTGGCCCAGGAGAAGAAGGAACTTGAAACCAAAGTCGCGTACTACCAGAAGGTAATACGCACCCCAGAGGAGATAGACCGCATAATAAGGGAGGAGACTGCCGACATAAAGAAGAAGTTCGGGCGCCAAAGAAGGACAGAAATACTGCACGCTGAGGAAGACGTCATCATAACCGACGAGGATACGATAAGCGACGAGAAGATAACCATAATATTCACCAATTCCGGGTATGTCAAGAAATTAAGCCTAGCGGCTTACAGGGAGCAGGCCAGAGGGGGCAGAGGGATAATCTCCATAAACCTAAAGGAAGGGGACTACACAAGGCAGATACTAACGTGCAACAACAAGGACTACCTCATATGCATAACAAACGCCGGGAGGGTCTATTGGCTAAAGGCGTACAACGTGCCTGAGGGCGGCAGATACTCCGAAGGCAAAGCCATAGTGAATCTCCTCAACATAAAGGACGAGAAGGTGCTTTCGATAATAAACATAAAGGACTTCCAGAATGCGGACATCGTCTTCCTGACCGCAAAAGGCCTTATAAAGAAGACAAAAGCAATGCTTTTCTCAAAGCCAAGATCGAACGGCGTGCGGGCGATAACCCTTAATCAGGGCGATGAGATAGTCGATGTAATAATACAGCGCGCAGAGAAGTACTTCACAATAGCAACGAAGAACGGCAAATCGATAAAGTTCGAGGGCACTGACGTAAGGGAGATAGGCCGTTCGGGAATGGGAGTAAGGGGGATAAGACTTTCAGGAAACGATGTGGCCGAGAATATAATAGCCACCGGAGACAACGGAAGCCTGCTCACGATAACTGAAAAGGGATACGGCAAGATCACCGACGTTAACGAGTACAGGCTTCAGGGCAGGGGAGGAGGCGGCGTGAAGAACATAAAGGTCTCAGACAAGACCGGCCCTGTGGCAAAATGCATCTTCATCAGCAACCAGACAAAGGTGATACTCATCAACTCCCTGGGCGTGAGCATCACCTTCCCGATAAGTATGATAAGGGTTACCGGAAGGGTTGCCAGCGGCGTGAGGCTCATGAAGCTTGAGGCCGGAGCAAAGGTTGTCGATGCAATACCACTCACCGAAGAGCCCTCCTAGCCTGCCTTCCAGAACTTCCTATTCTTTATGAACACCTTCTGGGCCCTTATGACATCAAGGAAGAACGTCTTGTAGTCCGCCCTTATCAGCTTAAGGATCCGCGCAGCAGTATCAAGCCCTATCCCATACGTCTTCAATGCAACCAGTGCCCTGTTGCCGTAAGCCTGTATGAGCGACGCTTCCTTGTGCATGCTGGCATACGTGCGCTGATCTGCAAACAAGAGCTTCTTGCCTTCCAGCCTCTTCCTTACAACCTTCTCATAATCTACCTCAAAAGTGACTAGCATGCTGCTCTTGCAAACCGGGCAATGGAGTTTTGCCTCGCTGGCCATCTCGATCTTCTGCGAAAAGACCTGCCCGCAGAAGGTGCACAGGAGCTGCACCTGCATGCCCTCGAACTTGCTCAGCATCTGCGCGATCTCCTTCTCCCCTACGACCCCCTGTAGAAGCTCTGAATGATGGTATGCGCTCTCAAGTATCTGTGCGGAGAATGGCGATCCCGAGCGCCGCACAATCTTTACCTTTAGGGTCCCGTTCTCCAAGTCCTCCAGGAACCTGCTTACCCTTGCCATATCAAAGTAATTCTTGTTAAGGTCCCTAAGGACCTCGTCATTCACCACGCCAGAACTGTAGAAGCTGATGAGGCGGTTCGCCATGCTCCTTGTAACTGTGGCCTCTTTCTCAACGATTCCGAAGACCTTGGCCACCTGCACGAACTTGTAGCGGTAGAGCTCCGAGCCAGATATTATGCTAAGCTCATTCTTGTACTTGAACCCCGCAAGGGCTTCGAAGATTTGGCTCATGTTCGCGCGCTTGGCAGCGCCCCCATAATCTATTATTATCGAGTATGGCGTTGCCTTGACGCGCACTACGCTTCCGACTACAGGTATGACAAGCGCGTTTATGACCCTTGCAAGGAACTCGTTGGCCAGTTTTCCAAGACCAATGTATGCTATCGTATAGTCATCAAGCTCCTCTACGAAAATGGTATCAGAAGACGGCATGAAAAACGCGCGCTGCCTATCCATGAATTCCTGAACCGCCTTCAAGGTGGCAGGCTCAGTGAAGGCGCCGGCGTCTCCAATGCCTTTGTCAAAGAGCAGGTAGACCCTCCTGGCCACATTATAGGACACCGGTATGTCCTCGCCTTCCCAGTCGGGTATCGCAGCCTCATCCTCCTCCTCGGTAGGCTCAACGTAGACGGTACCTTCATCAACGCTTACAACCCTCCAAAGCAGGCCCTTCGTTATGAAGGTCGAGCCTACATCAAGCGAACTGTAAACGAAGCTTTCATCCAGCGAGGCGATGATCCTGTTCTCCACGACGGTCCTGACCAGGAGCCTCTTCGTGTCAGGTATGACGCTTATGTTCTCTATGAAGTAGTTCCTTGATCTCCTGCCAAGCGCAAGCTCCTTCCCGTCGAATTTTACGAGCCCGAGTTCGGCGAGCAGCGATACAATTTCGTTCAGTTTCGATGCCTCCAGTTCCTTGTATGGTGCTGCACGCAGGATTATCCCTGCAAGGGCATCGATTCCTATCGTTTTGTATTCGAGCACAATGCTGCAAATCTGGTTTGCAAGGACGTCAAGCGCAAGCTTTTCCATGCGATGCTTCTCCAGCTCCAGTCCCTTCGCTGCCGACAATATCGCCATGGATTCGAGGCACTCCAAGAAGTCGGAGGCGAGTATGCTCCCTTTTGAGATTGCCAGTTCCTTGTGCCCCGCCCTTCCCACGCGCTGCATCAGCCTTATTACCTGCCTCGGCGATCCATACTGCACCACAACATCTATCTTACCGATGTCTATCCCGAGCTCAAGGGAGCTTGTCGCCAATAGGCTCTTCACCCTGCCTTCGCGGAAGGCGTTTTCGGTCTCAACGCGCTCAGCCTTGTCTATCGAGCTGTGGTGTATCCCTACAGACCCGAAGGGGGCGATTTTATCTAAATAGATTAGTTTGTTGCCCAAAGATTCAACAACCTGCCTCGTGTTTGCAAAGACGAGTGTCGCATTGGAATCCCTTATTATATCGGCGAGCCTCGATATCCTTGCGAATGCCATGCTATCAAGGTTGAACTTGTCAGTGAACTCCTTGTTCTGGGCCCTTGCCGCAATGGGCATCTCTATCTGCACATGAAACTCCTTTGCCTTTCCCGTGTCGATCACCTGGCTGCCCCTCCCTGCAAATAGGAATTTTGAAACCTCACCCACGTCGCCTACTGTAGCGCTAAGTCCTATTCTCTGGAACTGCCCGCTGAGCTCCTCCAATCTTTCGAGCGCAATCGATAGCTGTGCCCCCCTTTTGTTCGAGTAAAGCTCATGGACCTCGTCGACTATCACGAACCGCAGATTTCCCAGCGCGCTCCTCAATGCGGGCGACATAAAGAGGTTCTGCAGCGTCTCGGGGGTTGTTATCATGAACATTGGCGGCCGGAGTGCCTGCTCGCGCCTCTCCTTTTGCGATGTATCACCATGCCTTACGCCCATGCTGACACCCGCACCATCGGCAAGCCAGCCGAGCCTCTTTATAAGGTCCCTGTTAAGGGCCCTCAGAGGCGTTATATACAGGGCAAGCACGCCCTCCTTCGCGCCACCCTCCAATATCCTCTTGATGACCGGCAGGACCGACGCCTCTGTCTTGCCGCTGCCTGTTGGAGCTATTATTAGGCAGTTGCCGCCCTTCTCAACTGATGGCAGCGCCAGCCGCTGTATTTCTGTAAATTCATTGTACCTGCTGAGGAAGAGGCTGTAGATGTCACTAATAGGAATCACCTGATGATCTCATAAAAAGGATTCAGCCAAAAGGTATGTAAGCGCTGCCTGGCACAGAGGCCGACTGATTCGTCCATGTGTAGTTCAGGGAGAGGTTCAAGTATAAGTTCTCCGCCGTGCCTGTTATCGGCTTGCCAAACGAGGTGCACATAGAACTTACGCTATCATTTTGCCCCGGCAGGACCGTGTTGTTCAGATCATGGTAGATCACGTTGCCGTTCCAGGTGCACGATACAGAAGACAGCCTGACGCTCTTGTTGGTGTTGTTTGCATATACTCTAAAGCTCAACGTCGAATTCGTGAAGGTCGCGTTTGTGCAACCTAGCACAATGCCACCTACACCATACTTGCTGTTGAAAGAGCATGAATTTGTTATACCCGATATGAACGAGACCGACGGCCCGGTTATGTTGAAGGCATGCAACAGGTGGATGTTTATAGGCACTTCCTGCAACAGTGCAGAGTTGTTCTGTATCGAAAGCACGGTAAGGTTGTCGTTGTTCACGTAAGCCGTTGTAGATATGAGCGAGAAATTCCTGTTCTGCGAGTAGTAGGGGAAGACGTACGTGCTGCAGTATTCCGTGCCGTTTGCCTTATCAAGCAGCCCATAGCAAACATTTGTTCCTGTCTGGTTTGTGGTTATGGTCTTATAGATAAGCGCGTTTATCCCTGGGATAGTCAGTATCCCTGCGGTTATCCTGTTCCCTACAAATCCAGTGTTGTTCTCGATGACCTCATCGTAAGGCGCTAATATCCTACTTGTAAGCGGGGAGTAGAAGCCCGTAGAGGAATTGGACCTGGTCGCATTTGAGCTGTTGAGCAGCTTCAAGCATGTCGCGCCCCCTCCTGTACCCAGCAGCTTCAGCCATCCCTTGTCGTACCAGCTGCACAACGTGGTGTAATTACCTAGGTTCATGTATGTAACCGTCTCCGTCCCGACCGATACGTTAGTTGCGTTCAGTGACTTCCCCAAAGCCCCTGTATAAATTGCGCTAGGGGCTATATACCCCTTGATCCATACGGAATAGACCGAGTAGTTGGCATAAGCGGCGTCTGCCTCGTCAACGTTTGTTATGTATGGCGCCAGTATGTTCAGTAACGGATACAGGAAGCCCTTCAGGCCGTATACCCTTGCGATGCCGACCTTGTTAAGCGAGTAGTTGAAATATATGTAAGTGGACGCGACCAGCCCCACACCAGTCATCTGCGTTATGTTGCCCGCCAACATGCCCGATCTCGGGAGCATCGAGTATGCCATAGGTGCCTGCTGGCTCTGCACATTAAGTACCTCGTTGGCATTGATGCCGCTCCTGTCAACTATGTTGTAAAGCATGCTGGGATCCACAACCGTGTATATCCTGTACGTTCCTGCGCTTGTAGGCGTGTAATTCCAGGAGAAGGTATCCTGCTTGCCGGCCGGTATGCTCACCTTGTATATCGTAGTAACGTTTCCATTTATGCCAATCCCGATGTCCAGGTTCTCAATAGCACTCGAACCGGTGTTTAATACAGTAACCGGTACGGATATCTTCTCATAAGGATATACGTTATTCGGCTGCGGCGCACCGAGGGTGACCGTAAGGCTCGTGGCTGGCTGGTAGAAGTACCTTATGTACACAGCTGCGAGTACCACGACCAGAAAGAAAACTATCCAAACATAAATCTCCTTGTTCATGCGGCTTCACTAGATCGCGTTCCTGCTTTTTATGGTCTTTATTACCTCCCCTACCTTCTGCGCTATGCCCTTGTAGTTCGTTTCGAAAATATATAAAGCCCAAGCATCTATGTCAGCAAGCCCGCTCATGTCATTCCTCCTGAAGTAGAACTTGCCCTGCGTGTTCTCGATGAACCCCATCTTCTTCATCCTCAGGAGATGGTATCTTAGCGTCTTCTCGTTTATCTGCTCCCAGTTCGCGTTTATGTACTCCGTAAGCTCCTTCACGTTCGGGTCCGAGTTCTTCACGAACTGGAAATGTATCAGGGCATCAAGAACGGCAAGCGAGCTAAGCCTCGATTCTCCCGGGTTGAGTATGCCCAGTGACAACGCAAGCCACCTTATCGCTGAGCGCCTGGTCTCAAGCACGTCCTTCTGCAGCTTCAGGTTCCTTACAGTGAACTCGTTCTCTATCAGGGAAGCTTCATTAAGTTCCAAGCCTATCACTAGCGCAATCATGATATTGAACACATAAAGATATAAGACTATAGAACAATACGATATCATAACGATGATTTTATGGCACAGTCAGCTCCAGGAGAGAAGGACGCAGAGAAGCTTGTAAAGGATTACCAGACGCTTCAGGACCAACTAAGGGTTTCGGCGCTGCAGCTTGACCAGCTCAGGGTCCAGAAGGCAGATCTAGAAAGGGCGAAGGCCGAGATAGAGAAGTCCGAGGGCAAGGTCTACCTGTCGGTAGGCGGAGTTATAGTTGAGACAACCAAGGAAAAAGCGAATTCTGAGATAGGCGACAGGCTTGCAGTGACTGATGCAAGGACCCAGTCCATCAACAGGCAGTACACAGAGCTGAAGGGCAAGGAGAAGCAGCTGAGCGAGAAGATTACGCAGCTCTACAAATCATCTCAGGGGGCTACGTGAAGAACCTTGACCTGAAAGAACTCGCAAAACTGCTCGAATCATACAGGAACAAGAGAATAGTCGTCACCACGCACTCAATGGCTGACAGCGATGGCATAGCCTCTGCGCTCATCCTATCCAGGTATCTGCGCGGAGCAACGGTTGTTGCGCCAAAGGTAATAACAAGGAATGCCATGAGGATGCTGAAAGCTGCGGGCTACAGCAGGGAGATAAGCACCACAGCTCCATCAAGGGCAGATTTGATAGTGATGGTGGACACGAACACGATGAGCTCGCTAGATCACCTTGGCAAGTACGTGAAGCGCAGCAAGGCGCCTAAGCTGGTCATAGACCACCACGTGTACCCTCGTTACGACATCCCCAACGCGAGCATCTTCGACAGCGAGGATTACAACTCAACGTCCAGCATAATATTCGAGCTGTGCGGCCTGCTCCAAATCCCGCTGGACCGTAAGGATGCCATGCTGCTGCTCTATGGGATAATAGCAGATTCCGCGGATCTCCAGAATGCCACCCCGCAGACCTTCGCGCAGCTTTCATCGCTGCTTTCAGTTGCAGGCATAAGCTACCAGAAGGTCTATGCATCCATAGCGGAGCATGCCGCCCCGGATGTCAGGTACCTTGCAATAATGGACCTCCTCAACTCCAAGGTAGAACTTGAAAACGGATACGTGATAATGTACGGCAAGACAAACGGCCATGCAAACGCAATCGCAGAGCGCGCATTGAAGATGGGCGCGGATGCTGCAGTCTTCCTCTCCGAGAGCGCAAGCGAAGCATCCATCTCCGCAAGGATGCGTGCGCCTTTGGACAAGGAGCTCTCGCTGCACCTGGGCAGGATAATGCAGGACGTGGCGCCGATGATAGGCGGCACAGGAGGTGGCCATCCATGCGCCGCAGGCGCCTACGGCCCGGTGAGGGAGCACGCTCCCGATGCACTTGATGCCGCAGTGGAAGGAATAAGAAGAGGGATGAAGAGATGAGATGCTTTGACGTTTCAGAAGGCCAGATAGAGAAAGGGCTGTCCAAGAGGCTCGGGTTCGAGCACATCTTTACGCTTGGCAGGGACATGGGCATCGGCACGAATCCGGGCGCATCAAGGAATACAAAATTCATAATAAAGAGCAGCGACGACGGCGCAGTTCTTAGGAACATGGGCATGCACAACGTGGTCGGCATCATAATGGACCAGAACAAGAGGCAGAGGAGCATAATAGAAAAGCTCGCCTCGAGCGAGAAGCTGCTGTTCATAGTCACTAAAGGGATAACGAATTCAACCACTTATGCAAGGCTGCGCGAGATACAAAACGCAAGGAAGCTGGTAAGCCTCGCACACATGTACGGTGCAGGGGTCGCCCTTGTAAGCCTCGCATCGTCCAATGAAGAGCTCGTCTCATCGATGCAGATGTTCGAAATTGCAAAATTCATCGGCCTGAGCGATGCCAATGCAAGGCATGCGGTCGAAGCTATGGCGGTGCATTATGATAAGAAAAATAAAGAATAGATACGTGCTGGTGGAGGCTTCAAGCCCCATAAGGCTGGACAAGCCAGGCATAGACGAGCTCAGCACAAAGCTCGTATCGGTGCTCGGCGAGCTGTCCTTCTCGTATGCAAATCCAAGGGTAGTCACGCAATACGATGCAAACACGTTCGCCATAAGGGCTACGAGATCGACCGAGGGCCATGTGATACTCGCACTCGCATTCATAAACGAGTTGGCCGGTTCGAAGGTAAAGTTGTATACACTGCGAACATCAGGAACGTTGGCCGCTCTGATGAAATCATACAAGAGGCTCACAGCAACTGCCGATCAGGCCAAATTCATCTCCAATAGCATATAAACGTTCTCTGGAAATAGAAAGCGTATCAATCAGGTAAATTACACCTTCATTTTGTGATATAATGACCCAAAGGCAGATTGAGGTTCCCAGAAAACAGATAATAGTTCCAACAGGCGAGCGGATGGGCTATCTTGCTGCAAGGGAAGCGGTAAGAGATAACGGCGGTCTTCCTTCAAACGTTCTGCATGATGATACATTGGTTTATTCTGACGCTTGGAAGGCATTGAGAAGAATTGGGTACTATGCAGCATGGGCAAGAGAGGTCTTGGTATATCCTTCCACATATGGCAAATTCAGAAAAGGAAAGGATGCGGTTGACGCGTTTAGGGACCGTAGCGGAAGAGAGTGGATATTCCCAGCATCTTCAATACCCCAAGAGGCATTAGAAAGGGCAAAGGTTGGATTGTTCGTCGACCCACAGCATATCGAAGTTGGCGATAAAAGAGTGGTAGTGGAGTCGGAGCCTCAATTGGTTGTTGTCTTAAGTCTGTTCAGGCAGAATCAAGGCCAAAGAGGCAAAGTTGATGAAAGGACAAGAGTGCCCTTAGAGGTTCCGCACGACGCTGCTTATTATGGCCTTCCTGAGGATCAAGTTAGATGGCTCTGGAGGACTGGCGGCGTAGGTGTCCGTCCTCTGGCTCGCGAGGGCTTGCCCAACAGACAGGTAGTCGGTGCAGCCTGGGGTCAGGATAGCCGTCTCGGGGTAGCTAGCGTTCAACTGGCTGGCATTAAACGTAGTGATTGAAGGACATTCGCAGCGACCTTAATTCATAATCTAAAAGATTTTTAGCTAGCTTGCCTGCCTCGAGAGCACAAAAAGGTTAATATAACTATAGGAGGAATAGTAATAGCTAATTTCGGTGTTCATATGAAAATAAGCGACTTAAAGGCAGGCGCCAGCAACGTAGACGTTGAGGCGACAGTAGTGGAGAAACAAGACGCAAGGGAGGTCATCACGAAGTATGGAAAGAGGCTTAACGTGGCTAACGCCACACTGAAGGACGATTCCGGAACAATCGCAATATCCCTCTGGGGCAAGGACATAGAGGCAATAAACGTGGGGGACAAGGTAAAGATCTCCAACGGCTATGTCGGCGAGTTCAGGGGCACTCCCCAGCTCTCAACCGGCAAGTACGGCAAGATAGAGGTTGTGGGCAAGGGAGAAGTCGAGGCCCCAAGCGACGCGCCAAGCGAAGAGTACCCAGAATAATACCTATCCTAGTCAAAGTCTAGGCTTATCACATCCCCAACATTCGGTGCGTAGCCCTGTATTCCCTCTTCATTAAGGAATTCCATTAGCGCCGCTGCGTTCTCTGGGCTTCCGTGCACGCAGAATACCGTGCTTGCGCCGCTTGATTTTATGTACCTGTGCAGGTCGCTCTTCCCAGCGTGGGCCGAAAAATCATAGAATGATACGGGGGTCTTTATCAGTATCTTCTTCTTGTCTATCAAGAGTGGCTTGTTGGCAAGGAGCTTGTTGCCATTGGTTCCTTCAACCTGGTACCCGTTCAGGAATATCCTCGAGTTCCTGTTGAGTTTTGTGACATAGTCAAGGACGGGTCCGCCATTCAGCATGCCCGATGTCGTTACTATTATCGAGCCTGCATTGAGAGCGGCTCTTCTCTGCGAAGGGGTTTCAACCACTGTAGCCGCCTTTACTGCTTTGCCAAGCAGATGCCCGTTGGCCAGGAAGTCGCTGTGCATGAGCATAATCTCCGTCGCAGCCTTAGCCATGCCGTCAAGGTGCACCCTGTCAGCAAGCCCGCATTTGTATAGTATCGCAAGGAGTTCCTGCGCCCTTCCCACGGCAAAGACCGGCATGAGCGCTATGCCCCCCGATTGCACGGTTTCCATGACCTCCGCTGAAAATCTTTTGATGAGGGACTGTCTGTCAGGATGCTCCGAACCGGCATACGTCGATTCTATTATGAGCGCATCAGCCTTGACTATCTCCGCCGGCCTCTGGAGGAGCTGCTCGCCGAGCTTGAAGTCGCCAGTATAAGCTATGCGCCGGCCCATCCTGTTCTCAATCAATGTTATAGCGCTTCCAGAGATGTGCCCGGCATCGTGTAGCGTTACGCCGTAGTCATCAAGCTCAACACCGCTGCCATAGCTTCTCGGTATGTACCTGTCCATGAAGCTCCTGAACTGGTGCTTGAAGAAGAGGGGCTTCTCGTGCTTCTGCCTGTTGAGCTTAAGCGAATCCTCTATCAAGAGCTCCGCCAGCTTGAGAGTGGGCGGCGTGCCCACTGTCGGGGGGAAGCTGTTTTCGTATATCGCCGGCACGTAACCGCTATGGTCAAGGTGGGCGTGGCTAAGCACGCACAGGTCCACCTTTCCGCTTGGCAGCGGCCTTTCAGAGACTGCCTCTATCTTCAGCCCGTAATCGAGGAGTATGCTCCTGCTCCCTTTCAGCAAGAATCCCGACCGGCCGACCTCATTCGCACCTCCCAGGAACTTAATCTCCAAAGAATCACTATATTTCTACAAGAAGCAGCAACATAGCCTTATTAGTGAAGAACGTTTTTATTTATTGTTATTCAAAAACATATAGGAGACCATGGCAGACGAACCGACCTTCCTTGATTTAGTGTGCATAATGCAGATAGGGCAGGATACTACCCTTGAGAAGTTTGGGTCTACGATAAATGCCAGCATCTTCGATGCTTCGAACATCGCAGGCACATTGAAGCACAAGGCACTCATAGATTTCACATCCTATTTTCCTGGACCCAACATCATAGTGGTATCGGATGCCGGCAAACTGGTGCTAAACGAGGCTCAGGCAAAGGCAACCGAGCCTTTCGACCCCCTCGACGAGACCATACTCTGGCAGCTCTCCGGGGGCAAGCGCATCCCTAGCGAGCTACAGGCTGCTCTCAACCTAAATCCGAAGGACCTCGCGCTGCACCTCTACAAGGTAAACAGCCAGGGCTTCATCTCTTATGATCTAAAGAGCGGCAACGTGGAGCTGCTGCTTACCGAAAAGGGGTTCATAAAAGCACAGGAGAAGAGGCGCCTCTCCGCGCAGATGCCGCCCACTGCAGGCGGCACGCAGCCACCGGCAGCTCCGGCCCCAAAACTCCAAGCGCCATCTTCAATGCCACAGCCGCAGACTGCGGCGCAGCCGCCCCCACAGGATACACCAGGCCAAGCCGCGATGCCGCAGCAGCCCAAGGCTGCCAGCAGAATTCCAATGATGGCCGCCGCAGCGATCCTACTTGTCATCGTCATAGTCGTGCTCGCATATATGCTCAAAATAGTGTAGGAAAATGGCGCTACTTGATTATATAGAAGCACAAAAATTGCTATTGAAATACAGCATAAAAAGCGCCCCTGCAAAGTATGTCTCGACCCCTGGTGACGCTATCTCCTTCGCCAATGGCCGGAGGATAGCCCTCAAAGGCATATCAAACAAGGCGCTCCACAAGTCTAAGGCCGGACTGGTGCGCCTTGACCTAGTGTCCGACACCGAGATATCAAAGGCGTTTTCCGAAATAAAAGCAATCGCTTCAAAGTTTGCACCATACAAGATACTCGCGCAGCAGATGTCTACCGGAGGCGTCGAGATAATAATCGGCGGGCGCATAGACCCGCAGTTCGGCAAGCTTATACTCATAGGGCTTGGAGGCATATATGTCGAGGCTTTCAAGGACTTCTCCTTAAGAACATGCCCGATAACAAGATTCGATGCGGAGGAGATGCTCGCCGAATTGCGCTCTGGCGATGTGATCACCTACAAGGGGAAAAACAGGAGCGGCATGATCAACCTGCTGATGAAGACCTCAAAGATGCTCAATGACAACGACTGGATACAGGAACTTGACCTGAATCCCGTAATAGTGAAGCCTGAAAGCTACGACGTTGTTGATATAAGGGTGCTTGGTGATTGAAATGACCGGCCTAGACCTAAAGCCGATGCTCAAACCACGGTCGGTTGCCATAATAGGAGCATCCAGGGATCCAGACAAGGTAGGCCACGTAATACTCCAGAACTATATCAACGCAGGCTATTCCGGCAAGATCTACGTCGTCAATAACAAGGCAGACGAGATCATGGGCATAAAAGCTTACAGGAACATAAGGGATATAAAAGCCGGAATCGACCTGGCAGTCATAGCAATACCCGCCGAGTTCGTGCCTGACGCCCTGGAAGACTGCGGCAAGGCCGGCGTCAAGACTACAATAGTTGTAAGCGGAGGATTTGCCGAGATAGGGAAAAACGATCTCCAGGAGCGGCTTGTGCAGGTCGCAAGGAAGTACAACATGCCCACATTGGGGCCCAACTGCCTCGGCGTCATGGACCCAAGGTCGCGCATAGACACTCTTTTCCTTCCAACCTACAAGCTGAGCAGGCCCAGCGTGGGAGGAGTAAGCTTCGTATCGCAGAGCGGCGCCGTAGGCAGCACCATATTGGATCTCATCTCAAGCGAGGGCTTCGGTCTCTCCAAATTCATATCTTACGGCAACGCCGCGCACATAGATGAGATAGACGTCCTCGATTACCTCATGCACGACGATGAGACAAAGGTCGTGATAATGTACATAGAGGGCATAAGGCGGGGACGCGAGTTCCTGGAAGCGGCGAAACGCATATCAAGGGTCAAGCCTGTCATCGTGCTCAAGGGAGGAAAGACGGCAGTCGGAATGGCCGCCGCACGCTCCCACACCGCAGCACTTGCTGGAGATGCGCAGGCCTACGAAGCGGTCTTCAGGCAGGCAGGTTTCATAATAGCGGATGACATAAGCGAACTGCTGTACTACGCAAAGATCATGGAATCCGAGGTTCCACCTGCAGGAAACAGGGTGGCCATAATAACCAACGGCGGCGGCGCAGGCGTGCTGGCAACCGACGCCGTAGGCATGTCGGGCAAACTGAAGCTTGCTGAGTTGAGCAAGAAGACAATCGGTAGCCTTGCAAAGATAATGCCGAGCCTTGTCAATGTAAGGAATCCGCTCGATGTCGCAGGAGATGCCGATGAGAAGAGATACGGTAGTGCGCTGTCGCTGCTCATGCAGGACGGCGGCGTAGACATGTTCCTTGTCATAGCCCTGTTTCAGACCCCCGGCGCGGATTCGAAACTCGCCGCACGCCTTGTAGACTTGAAGCAGAAGATGGAGAAGCCATTGGTGGTGGTGAGCATAGGCGCTGAGTACACTAAGATGCACCGCATCATAATGGAGAGCGGCGGCGTTCCGGTGTACGATTCCCCGGTGGATGCGGTCAAGTCATTGGCAGCTTTGTACTCCTACTATACCTTAAGGAAGGCAAGGTCAAAATCGAATGTCTGATCATGGCTGGGAATAGCCGTTCAGCCAGTTTGACATGAAAGTCACACCGACAGGATTACCATTGTTGCCGTTCCCTGAGTAGTCATTCTCATCCCCGTTCAAGGGCCACCATCCCACTATATGGAGCGTATCTATCGGAGCCGCGCCTATGCCCTTCTGATAAAGCGCTGTTACCTGCCCCTGGGATAGTGAGGTGTTGTAGATCTGCACGTTGGCTATGTCCCCTGGGAAGTAAGCACCCTGATAGCTGAACTGCCCCACATTGAACGAGGTGGCGGACTCCAGCGTGCCGCCAAACGAAATGTTGAACTGCGAAACGCCGTCTATGAACAGGCCAAATCTATGATTTGCCTGGTTCGCCCATCCTACCACGTGGTACCACTGGCCGCTGCTAATGCAGGAGCCTGCGTCATGGGCTTGCCACGATGTCGTTGTAACCCCGACCTGCACAAAACAATTGCCGTTGGGAAAGAAGGACAGCGTGCCGTATCTCGTTGCAGAGGCCGCAGATACTATTCCTGCATTGTTGCCTGGGATGCTATTGAGGTATATCCATGCCGATATTGTCACGTTGTTTCCACTGGGCCAAACAAGAGGCAGGCTTATATAACTTGCCCGTCCGTCAAGCTGAGCAACGAATTTCGGCAGCACGTTAGAGCACTGGCCTTCTAGGTTCGAGCCCTGCGTGTTCCTGACAACCTGGCACGCTCCCGCCGTTGCCCTCGGACCAAACGCATTGTTATTGAAGATCCCCAGCGAGTAAAGGGCTATCATCACAACCGCTATGATTAGTATCGCCCAGCCGTAGGTCATCAGGTATTCCATTGCGCTTTGAAGCTTGATACCAAGCATACAGATTACACTTCCAGATAGGATGGCAAAATACTAAAATGTCTTTGCCGTCAGCCTCTCAAGGGCCGCGGCAACTGCCTTGTCCTTGCTCCCATCCGCGCTGAGCAACTCAAAAAGCTCCGAGATATCCATGCCCAGATCCCCTTTCTTGTCCCTGAACTTCTCCAGGAGCACGCCCATGCCGAAGTCCCTTATAGAAGCGCCGTCAAGCATCTTACTCTTCGCCTCGGCTATGCCGAGCCCGACTATGCCATTGTCGGCTCCGTTCTTGGTTATCTCGATGATTGCGCTGCCCTTGTAGCGCTTGGCGAGCTGCCGCAACTCTATGTCCATGGTGTTAGCTCCAGAAAGCGGTGTGCCATCAAGCTGTATCCTTATTATCGGCAGCTCGTAGTTCCTTGAAATGGCTTCTATCTCCTCACCCAGCACCGATATGGCGTGATCTGCATGCATCCCTGAGATATCGAATTTCATGTACTTGAACGGCCGTGAATTTATCGGAACGAATTCATACGACTTCCTTTCAGTGTCAAACAAGAAGAACCCCTTGCTCGCCTGCTCCCCCTCCTTCAGCTGCGTGAGCACTGTGCTGCCCGGTATCAGGAAAGGCCTGCCGTGCACCTCCGTCTCTACTGAGCTGTGTATGTGCCCGTTAACGTAAAGGTCGAAGCCGTCCGGGAGCTCATCGATGCGCACAAAGGCATCGTTAAACGGAAGCAGGTCGTAGATCGATTCATGGAACATGAACACATTGAACATGCCCTCAACGGGCTTCGGCGCACGCCTGACCAGCGCATCCCTGAACATCGTGTCCTCTATGCCTCCCATGCCGCACACGGCGACGCGCTCGCCTTCCTTCTCTATTACTGCAGATCCGTCGCTTATATCAACAAGCATCCCCGCGAGGTTCATAAGGCCGATAGGGTTCTCCACCCCCTCCGCCCTGCGTTCGTGGGTCCCGGCCACCGCGACTATCGGCAATGATGTGTAGTTCCCCCTTGCCGCATCGCAGCTTACGACCTTCGCGCTCCAGTCTTTCGACCTGAGCTCCCTGAAAATGTTTATCGCCTGGGCAAGAGCCTCTGGCTCCGGTGTTCTTGTATCAAAGACGTCGCCTGGGATCAGAAGAGCATCGGCAGCTGTCGACGCCTTCGTCACGGCTTCCCTCGCCTGCCTGTAGGCGTCTTCCTGAAACCGCCCATAACCCAGATGGAAGTCGGATAGTATCGCAAGCCTCATGCAATCAGCCGTTTGCCTCCTTGGCCATCCCAGTCTCTATCGTATTCTTTATCTTCTCTGGAGGATAGGCCAGCTTTATCAGCTTCGTATGCCCGCGTATGCCCTTGCCGGATTCATAGGTTGTTATTATGCCCTGCATGTCAAGGTCTGTTATGTACTTCCTGTACCATCTCGCGCTCTTCGGCTCCTTCTGCATCGACTGGGCTATGTTCTCGTACTTGCTGTATACGTCGCCGCTGAATATGTAGTTCTCCCCGTCGTTGCTCAGCCTCTTGTACTTCGTGCCCTGTATGGAGAGCAGCGCGACCGCATAGACTATGAGCTTCTGGTGCTCCGGCAGCGTGTTTATCAGCTCGTAGGCTATCTCCTCCTCGGCGACCTTTGCCGCCTCGCCGACCTCCTGCACCGTCACCTTCTTCCCGCCATTCTCATCAGCGATCTCCCCGGCCTTGGATATGATCTTGAGCGCAAGCCTCGCGTCGCCGCTGTCCTTCGCAGCTATCGCTGCTGCGAGGTTCACCGCAGCAGGATCTACAACCCCGTTCTTGAAGCCACCGGCAACCCTGTCCTGTATTATAGTTGCGAGCTCGTTCGAGTTGTACGAAGGGAAGATAAGCTCGTTCTCGTATAGCGTCGACAAGCTTCTTGGGTCAAGCGAATCCTTGAACGAGACCCTGTTGGAAATCCCCACAATCGTTATGCCGCCTGCCTTGATGTCGCTGTTCGCCCTTGTCAGCGTGTATATCAGGTCATCCAGGTCCTTCACAACATCGATCTCGTCAAGAACCACGACCAGTACCTTGCCGTCCTCATCTACCCAGTTTATTATCCTCTCATATATGTCCACGATCCCGTACCCGCGCTTCGCGTAAAGCGGCAGGTAGTCGCTCACTATCTTGTAGAGCACCCTGTACCTGGAGTTGTATATCCTGCAGTTGATGTATGATATGCGGGCCTTCGTGACCGGTAGGCTCCTGAGCTTCTCCACTATCAGCTTCATGCACGATGTCTTCCCAGTGCCCGTCTTCCCGTATATGAAAAGGTTCCTGCCGCGCTCTCCCCTCAGCGACGGGGTCATGTACTTGACTATCTCGTTGATCTGCTTGTCCCTGAAGAGAAGGTTGTGCGGTATGTAGTGCGGGGAGAGCATCTCTCTGTTCGAAAAGATCTCAGATTCCTTGAAAAGGTCCTTAAAAGGTTCGTTCGACAAGAAGCCACCCCAATCAAGTATTGACCAACTTGCTTATTATACCATTAAATTCCTTCATTATCTCTGGGTCTGAAAGCACCGGTATCTCGCCCCTGTCGCTCAATTCCCCGAACTTCTTGTTCTCCTTCACGACCCCAAGGACCTCGCACTTCAGGGTGTCGGCGACGTCCTGCGCCCCTTTCGGTTTTCCATCCGACATCGTCTCCACAACCCCCAGAAGCGCCACGCCGAGCCTCTTCGCCATGACCCCCGACCTAATAGTATTGACCGAGGCTATGCGCTGAGGCGTTGTGACAAGCACGAAGCCGTCCAGCTCGAGCAGTTGTATTATGGAGAGTGGGCTGTCGCTTGTGCCGGGCGGCATGTCAAGTATAAGGTAATCCAGTTCGCCCCACTCCGAATTCTCGAAGAACTCCCTGACCATCTTGCCTATCATCGGCCCCCTCCACACTATCGGGGTCCGGGTGTCGTCTACGAACATGGCCGTAGAGAGGACCTCAACGCCCTCCTTGACAACCGGCTTCAAAGGGTAATTGCTTTCGAATATGTCTTTTATTCCAAGGAACATGGTGACATTCGGGCAGTCTATGTCGGCATCAAGCAGGCCGACCTTGTAGCCCATCGAACTCAGCGCATAAGCGATGTTTACCGACACTGTTGTCTTGCCAACGCCCCCCTTCGCGCTGTATATCCCTATCTTGTGCTTTATCTTTGAGAGCCTCTCCTTTATGTTCTTCCTTTGCTCTATGACCCCAAGTATTGATGGATGGGCTGACTTTACCTTGTATGCTCCTATGTCAACATCTCCATCCATAGAAATCACATAATAATCTCTAAGCTTAAGCATAATAACGTTAGTTCTATATATAGTTTACCGGGATTTCCCAAAAGAAACAGCAGCCCCAAAGCAAAAGTATATAATAACCAAAGCAATATCACTAATAGTACTAATTATTAGAACAATAATATAGGTGCAATAGATGTACCCAAACGTACAAGCATACGACAGAGGTGTGATGTTCAACCCAGATGGCAGGCTCTTTCAGGTAGAGTACGCCAAGGAAGCAGTCAGGAAGGGAGCCACATCAATAGGGATAGTGGCCGACAAAGCCGTAATCTTCGTGGCGCACAAGAACATGACCGAGCCATTGGCGCTTTCATCGACGATACAGAAGGTATTCAGGATAGATTCGCACATAGGTGCAACATACAGCGGAATGGTGGCGGACGGACTTCACATAATAGACGCGGCGAGATCCTCGACGCAGAACCACAAGCTCGTATACGATGACATAAAGTCCGTCGAATCTCTTGCAAAGGGCATTTCATCATATATGATGCAGGCAACCCAGTACGGAGGCATGAGGCCTTACGCCGTGTCCTTACTCGTGGGGGGCATAGACGAGGAGCCACGACTCTTCGAGATAGAGCCTGGAGCATCGTTCCTGGGCTACAAGGCCGATGCAATAGGGGTGGGCAAGAAGCTTGCAACAGAGATACTTGTAAAGGAATACAAGGAAGGGCTCAACCTCAACGACGCCATATCCCTGGGCGTCAGGATAATAAAGAAAGTAAGCGAAGCCCATCTTACAGTAGACAATCTTGATATAGGTTATGTTAAATCTGATTCGGAGTTCACCATAATGCCGCCTGAGAAGATAGCTGCCTATTTATAGAGATGCAGTGACTTTAATGTCGAAGACGATAGTCGCCAAATATTCAGTTAACGGAGAGGAATTTGAGATTTTTGTTGATTCTGATATGGCATACGAATTCATAACTGGCAAGAGGACGGACGCATACTCTACGTTGCAGGCGTACGAGATATTCGAGGACGCGAACAAGGGTAAAAGGCAGGGTCAGGATCAGATAAAGAAGGCCTTCGGCACGACAGACGTCGCAAAGGTCGCCGAGACCATACTCAAGAAGGGCAATGTACCCATAACGACCGAGCAGAGAACAAAGCTCGTAGAGGAGAAGAGGAAGCAGATAGTGAACATAATAGCAAGGAACTCCATAGACCCGCGCACTAACGCGCCGCATCCAATACAGAGAATAGAGAACGCCATGGAGCAGGCCAAGGTTTCCATAGATCCTTTCAAGAATGCCCAGGAGCAGGTAGACTTAATAATCAAAAAGCTCAATGCAATATTACCATTAAAGTTTGCAACTGCAAAGATAGAAGCAATAATTCCGCCTGAATACGCAAACAGGTGCTTCAATGTCCTTAAGCAGTACGGCCTCAAGTCTGAGGAATGGCAGTCTAATGGATCGCTGAAGGCGGTCGTTGAGTTCCCTGCAGGGTTGCAGGGCGAATTCTTCGAGAAGCTCAACAATGCCACAAAGGGCAGTGCAGTGACAAAAATTCTGGTGTAAGAATGCAGAGAATAGTAGTTCCAGGAGAAAAGATAAGCGACGGGCAACTGCGGTTAGAGAACACGATAACCGAAAACAACGCGACATACTCAACGGTAGTGGCGATATACGACGAGGAAAAGAAAACCCTCCTTCCCCTTGAGGGGCTCTGGTACCCAAGGTACGGCGACACTGTGGTCGGCGTGATAGAGGAGGACAAGCTTAACACCTACGTGGTCAACCTCAACGCGCCATACAAGGGACTTTTGCTCACTAAGTTCACGGAGATAGAGATAACTACCGGAGACGTTGTTGAAGCGACGGTGAAGGAGCTCGACAAGACGCAGACGGCGATGCTCATGAGGCCCAGGAAGCTCTCGGGAGGCAAACTCCTATCCGTGAAGCCATCGAAGGTACCACGGATAATAGGCAGCGGCAACACGATGCTCAAGGAGCTCACAGAAGGAACCGGATGCAGCATAATGGTGGGAAACAACGGAATAATCTGGCTCAAGGGCAAGAACGTTGATCTTGCCACGAAGGCGATACTTAAGATAGAGGAGGAAGCGCACACAAGCGGTCTTACCGAGCGCATCAAGGAGATGCTTAAGAGCTAAAGTGATAACATGTCAGGAGGAGAAAACCAAGAACTGATAATCAACGGAAAGAGGCTGGACGGGCGCATGCCCGATGAGCTAAGGCCGATAAAGATAGAAGCAAACGTGCTTCACAATGCCGATGGCTCCGCATACATAGAGTGGGGCAACAACAAGATAATAGCAGGCGTCTACGGGCCCAAGGAGGCCCTGCCAAAGCACATCTCGGACCCGGAGAGGGCAATAATAAAGTGCAGATACCAGATGGCACCATTCTCATCCCTAGAGGAGCACGGCAGGAGCGGCCCCAACAGGAGGTCCATAGAGATCTCAAAGGTCACGAAGGAGGTATTCGAGAACGTCGTGATGCTTGATCATTTCCCTGGCAGCGAGATCGACATATTCGTCGAGGTGCTGCAGGGCGACGGCGGCACTAGGACCGCCGGCATAACTGCGGCTGCAGTGGCGCTGGCCACATCGGGAATACCGATGCGCGACCTGCCCTTTGCGGTATCCGCAGGGAAGGTTGGCGACACCATTATACTTGACCTTAACAAGATCGAAGACAACAGCTCTGATGCAGACATGCCCGTGGCCGTCAGCCCTCGGACCAACACCGTGTTGCTGCTCCAGATGGACGGCGAGCTGACAAGGCAGGATATCAACACCGCATTCTCAATGGTACAGAAGGCCGGCACGTACATCTCAAAGCTGCAGCGCGAGGCCATAAAGGCACCGTACGAGAAGATCAAGGACAAGTACAACAAATGAGGAGATCAAATGCAAATTAGAACCGTAACTGACGATTTCATAAAGGACCTGCTGATGAAGGGCACAAGAGAGGATGGAAGAGGCATGGGGGCGTACAGGCCGATCAATATAGCCACAGGCACGATACCCAATGCCGAAGGATCAGCAACTGTTGACATGGGGCACACGAAGGTCCTCTGCGGCGTCAAGATAGGGGTGGGGGAGCCGATGCCAGACAAGCCCAAGGATGGCAATATAATAACATCGGCAGAGCTTCTGCCGCTGGCATCACCTCATTACGATATAGGACCGCCGACACCTGAGGCGATAGAATTCGCCAGGGTGGTGGACAGGGGGATAAGGGCCGCAAAGGTGATCCCGACGGAGAAGATGTTCATAGAGGAGGAGAAGGTATGGGAAGTGTACATAGACCTTTATGTGCTTAATTATGATGGGAACCTCTTCGACGCAGGGACAATGTCGGCCGTAGCCGCCATTATGTCGGCGAGGATGCCAAAGTACGAGGGCGAAAAGGTAATAAGGGAGGGCAGTCTTGGAAAGTTCGAGACCGGCAACGTCATTTCCTCATGCACTTACGCGAAGATAGGAAACAGCATAGTGCTCGACCCTGACGGAAACGAGGAAGCCTCCATGGACGCAAGGATAACCATAGCAAACGACGAGAATTACGTGCGCGCTATGCAGAAGGGGGCGGGAGGCTCGTTCACGTTCAAGGAGACCGAGGAGCTAATAGAGAAGACCTTCGAGAAGTCCAAGGAGCTACGCGGCATACTAAAGAAAGCAGTTGGTGAATAGATGGCTAACTACGGCATTAGATACGGTGTAGGCCTCAGGAAGAGATACGATTCGGTGAAGGCGGACAAGCAGAGGAGGTACAAGTGCGACCTCTGCGGCAAGGTGACCATCAGAAGGGTCAGCAACGGAATATGGCACTGCAGGCATTGCAACGCAACCTTCGCTGGAGGGGCGTACACGTTCAAGACGACCGGCGGCGAGACTGCCGCAAGGATGCTTACAAAGCCGAAGGCATAGAAATGAAGAACCCCGACCTAAAGTTCGGGGTATCTAAGAGAAGCAAGACAATTAACGAGGGAAGATAATACTGAAGTATGACGTAGGTATCCGAAAGGTATATATATGTTGTAGCTCCCAATATAAGTGTGGTAAATATGTCCGAACAAAACAACATGGAACGAAAGATGATAGCTGTAAGGTCTGAACATGCTGCATGGGTAGCAATGTTCAAAGAGATAGGTAAGACCTTCAATATATCTGATGAGGAACTTAACAACATCAAAAAATATAGACCAATGTTCAGTGCGATAGAAAAATGGGGCATTGAATATTTTAAGTCTATGAAAGCACAAGGAGTAGAGGCATGGCAAGCAAAAGGGTTATTCCAAGACGACCCTTCAATAACAGCAACTAACGATTTAAAGGTGATTTGATGGCTGCTGGAATAATACCAAGATATACTGATGAGAAGCCTCTATTCAAAGGCGATGTTGCCTATGATAAAAATTGCATAAAACATGGCGACTGCAAAGCAACGAAAGAACTTAGGGAAACAGTGTGTAAATACTGTGGCAAAAATCTTGATAAGGCAGGAATGAGATTTTATGACATAGGGGAATTTCCAATGCATGTTTATGTGCATGCAGATTGCGAAGAAGACTACATAGAACAAGAACAGAAAAAACAGATGGTGAAAGCATGAAGATAACCACAATCAAGATAAGCACAGACACAGTAAAGAAACTAAAGAAGGCGAAGATATACAAACATGAATCATACGAAGAAATAATCAATCGTCTATTAGGTGTCAAGCATGATTAACCGTTATCCACACCACAAACAACCATCAGAGCAACAGTTAGACACAATCAGGAAGGAAGCACACACAACTTACAATGTGAATTACCATTGCGTATGGATTCCAAAGTACCGCAGAAGAATACTCTCAACAAGGAATCTAAAGAGAATCTTGGAAGACATAATTAGAGGTCAATGCGAGGAAAGAGATTGGAAGGTTCTTGCACTTGAAACACAACCCGACCATATTCACTTGTTCGTAAGTGTCCAGCCTAAGTTCTCAATCTCTTATGTCATGAACATAATCAAGGGCAATACTTCAATTCAGTTAAGGCGTATCTTTCCACAGCTAAAGCAAAACATGGGAAAGTCATTATGGGCTGATGGTTACTATGTAAGCACCGCAGGGTTCATCAGCGAAAACAAGGTTAAGCGTTACATTGAAGACCAGATACACCACTTAAGGCAACAGGAATACCACAAGAAATTCGGAGGGGTTCAAAGAGGGATTCGTGACTTCTTTGAAAATTCGCCCCATTCACTCTCCGCCCTAAAGGGTGGAGTTCCTCTGGGTTCTTATTAATGGTAAGGATAAGCTACTCACCAACGGAAGAGCTCGTCGTGCATGAGATACTTCACGTGCAGATGGATGACTTGCTCAGGGAGCGCGTAACTCCTGCTGCGGTGATGCCATTGTACTGGTGCCAGGGCATACTGTTCAGCTTCAATTCACTGCCCTTGTCAGATGAGGTCACCAAGGATTACCTTAAAGGGAAGATACACTGGCTTGAGGTACATTACACCAGCCTTCCCGAATACACGCCGATACTTCCGCTTCATGACGATGAATACAAGTCCACGCTGAACGTCAGAGTTATAGATACAAGCTTCTCTGCACTCCATCAGGACTTCATAAAATGGCTCAAGGTCAACACAAAAAAGTGATACTATGCCCTACATATGCATCCATTGCGGAAAGGAGATAAAGTCGCTGGAAAAGTTCATCAGGTGCCCGTACTGCGGCTACAGGGTCCTAGCAAAGAAGAGATCATCGATAGCGAAGGAAATCTCTACTGACTGACTTCGTGGTCCTTCTCGCTGACGACTATCATCGCGCTTATCTTCTTGACCCTGCCGTAAGGCACGCTGTTCTTGAAGAAGTCTGCGCGGACGTCCTTGCTCCTTATTAGGTTGTCTATGTTGTCAAGGAGCAGATGCGAGACCTCCCCGTTCTCCATATTTAGAAGAACGCCCTTAACCTCACCGAGCATCCTGCCGTTAAGCGACATCACGTGCTTGCTGTAGAGATCCGATATCATGACCATAGGCACACCTAGACTGGATTCATCCTACTAATCTTCTTGGAAGCAAAAATTCTTATTATGTACTCCTGCAGGACCCCGATGAAGGCATCTTCATCGGCATTCATCTCACCCAGCTCCTCCTTCGTGAAGAGGTCCGAATTTGACTTAGCAAGCAGCCTGAGGTAGTTCTCTGTCATCGAATAGAACTTCTTGCTGCATCCGAGGCAGATGAATATCGGCACGACAGGCACCTTGTTTATGTTTATCGGGTCCACCAAGTCAAGCTGTCGCACAATCTTTCCCTCATTGCAGCCGTTGCACTTTGCCGACACCGGTATCCTCTCGTACGCCTTCACTTCCCTGACCTCCGGCTCCCCATCGATCTCGAGGTATGCACAGAGCCCTTCGAGCGCATCCTTGCTCTCGTTCGTGCGCTGGCTTAGCACCTGCCCCGCAGCGTCGAATTCGGTCAGTAGTATGCCGTTGCTCGTCCTCTCCGCAACGCACACAGCCTCCCCGCCCCCAAGCATGTATTTCGAGGTCTTCAACCTGGAATCCGGGCTCCTGAATACAACAACGCTAGCGCTGTCCATGCGAACCATTCTTTATTGCGTATTCGCGTATGTCGCTGCGCGTGACCTTCCCTCCTTCGCGTTTCTTTGCGTTCTGCACGGCAAAGGCGGAGATACGCTTGGCTTCCTTCTCTATTATGCCAGCTATCTCATCCGCGCCTTCGGAGGTAAGGTTAAAACCGAAACTGCCCTTTACAAGCTCGCGCACGGCCTTCCTCGAGATGTTTGCCATTCAATCAGCACTCAAGATCGTCATCATCTGATATCAGACTGAGAACTCATCACGTTACTTAATTTTCACGAAGAAGGAATATAAATCCATGCAAGAATACCTGTGCTTCCGCTAATTTCCCTGAGCCTTCGGCGAGGAGTTGCCGCACGGCCCCAATCTTTAAGAATGAGAATTTATTGGGTTTTATTGTTTAGCATGAGTACTTTCAAATTCGCGCGCGAATCCGCAGAGTCGATGGCGCTGCGCGAAATCATGCGCACACCTAACCCGGATACTCTTTCTATCGGCGTATACCGCAGCGCATCAACCACGAAGTACGTTTCTTTTGTGGGGCCGAGAGCCGCATTCACGCCTGATCTCGGAACGTCAGCGCTGATATCCCTGCAGCGCCTCCCTCCCGCATGGATTGAGAGCATGCAGATGCACATATTGCTCTCAGACCATCGGCTTCCATTGACGGAACTCGGACTCATAACGATTGGCATCTCACTTAGTGGAGAGAGGGCAACCGCGCGCACTGACGTGTACAGCCCAAAACTATGGCTGAATCGGACAGGCATTACCGTGCTCGGTCTGGGGTACAAGACCGAGATGATCGTGCTCGAGAGCCTTGTTGGGGAAGTGACCCACGTCCGCACTACTGGCAGCCCATCATATGCCAGAAGCCAGCAGCTCCTGAATGTCGGCCTCGCTGTCAATACCGAGACACCCATCGACCAATGGCTGGAGGGACTGCGACGCGGCCTAAGGAGCAGCCTTAGAAAGCAAAGGGCCGTAAACGTACGTAACAGAAGACACGAGCCGGCTCACAAAAGTTTATAATCTTTTAATGAGAAATGGCCATGCTAAATCTGGTGATTTTATGATGGATATTACCTCCGATAATTTCGAGAACGAAGTATTGAAGTCAAAGACCCCTGTGCTCATAGATTTCTGGGCGGAATGGTGTGGGCCGTGCAGGATATTCTCGCCTATCATAGAGGATGTTGAAAAAGGCTATACAGACAAGGTCAAGTTCGGGAAGCTTAACACCGATGAGAACACAGATATAGCGCAGAGATACAACATAATGAGCATACCAACGGTTCTGCTTTTTGAGAGAGGCGAGGTAAAGGCCATGTCCGTCGGCGCTGTGCCGAAGGAATCACTTAAGAAATGGCTGGACAAGAACCTCTGACATGTCCCTGCTCTGATATCATGCAAGACGACGATAAACCCAGGAAAGCCATAGACACGCCCAGGGGCACAAGCGACATGGGCTTCAGCGAGGCAATCGCTGCAGACGAGACCATATCTGTCATAACCGAGACATTCAAGAGGTTCGGCTTCTCGCCGATCGACACGCCGGCGATAGAGAACCTGAGCGTGATAAATTCCAAGGCTTACGGCGACGAGCCCACAAAGCAGATATACACCCTTGAAGGCGGCGAAGCAGGAATGAGGTTCGACTTCACTGTGCCGCTAGCAAGGTACCTTGCGATGAACAGGAACCTTGCGCTGCCCTTCAAGAGGTACCAGGTGGGCAAGGTGTGGCGCAAGGACGAGCCGCAGCGGATGCGCTCCAGGGAGTTCATACAGGCTGATATAGACATAGTCGGGAGTTCGGAGCTGGACTGCGAGGCCGAGGTCCTAGCCGCTACGGCGAGCGCACTGGACGCGCTCGGCATCAATGGCTTTGTCATACTGCTAAACAACAGGAGGATGCTCAACTCGCTGCTCCTCTCATTCGGCGTGCCGAACGAGAAGGAAGCCGCAGCTGTAAGGATAATAGACAAGCTCGCCAAGCAGGGCGCAGAGGCGACTATAGACCAGCTCTCGCAAGGCATAATGGACAGGCCAAACGCCGAGAAGCTCGTTGCATTCGTACAGGAGTCCGGCGGCAACGACGAGAAGCTCTCAAAGCTTGCAGCCAACTCCAACGCAAGCCAAAAGGAGATAGAGGACACTAAGAAGCTCATTGCCATGCTCCAGCAGTACGGCCTCAAATGCGAGATAAGGGTCGATCTCTCGCTCGCCAGAGGCCTCGACTACTATACTAGTTTCATCTGGGAATTCATAGCCTTTGATGGCAAGAAGCAGCTGCCATCGATTGCCGCAGGCGGCAGGTACGACGAGCTCATTTCCATGTTCACAAAGAGCAAGATGCCAGCCGTCGGTTCTTCGATAGGGGTGAGCAGGCTCCTCGCGCTCTTCAACGGGAGGAAGCCCAAGAAATCATACGTCCAGGTGTTCGTTGCAAGGATAGGCGAGGAGAACCGCGAGTACGCCGGCACGGTGTGCCAGCTTCTGAGGCTGGGCGGCATTTATACGGACATGGATGTCACTAGGCGCAGCATCTCGAAGCAGCTCGATTATGCTAACTCGATAGGGGCAAGGTACGTTGTTGTGGTGGGAAACCAGGAAAGGGCAGCCAAAAAGGTCAAGCTCCGCGACATGTCCAGCGGCAACGAGGAGCTCCTTGATCTTGCAGCGCTGCTGCCGAGACTGAAAGGTGTTTGATATGGCAAAAACCGAAGTAGACGAAGTGACTGAGAGTGCATTGAACAACGGCGGTCTTCTTGTAAAGTTCTATTTTGACATGGAGAGCGAGAAGAAGGAGGACCTGCAGCCGCTCATGGCCGACCTGATAAACAACAGGCTGCTTAAGACGACCGGCGTGGTTTACTGCTACGGCAGCATAGAGGAGCCCATAAAGACGAAGGAAACGTACGTGACAAACGCTACGGTCACGGCCCTTGTAAAGGACTTGAGAACCCTTGTGGGAATAACCTTCACATTCTCTCCTGCCGGGCTCGAGATACTCCGGCCGCAAAAGGACTACCCACTGAAGATAAGCGAGATGCAGTCGATACTTCTCAGCCTTTCCCAGACTGCTGCTGACTACTCGCAATACATCCTAAGCAGGGTTCTTACCAAGGAGGATTACGAGAAGATAAAGCTCGCGATGCAGGCAAGGGAGGAGATAGGCAAGAAGATGCTTTCTAAGAAGGATGCCAACGCCGGAGAGAAGAAGGACTAATCTACAAGGCCCCTAAGGACCAATCTCTTCAGTATGACCGTGGGCATGTCCATGTCGCCGTACTTCCCGAGGAAGGAGCTCATGCCAAACATCTCCATCAGCCCGAACGCCAACTCGAGCCCCCTGTTTCCTGATCTGCTGTAGAATGACCTCAGCATCTTATGAAGGCCGATATCGGCGCCGAATCTCTTCATAAAGACCCTCCTGTACTCCAGAAGGCTCCCGCCGTCATTTATGTGCCTTACTATCGCCTCGGCTGCCATTATCGCGGCATTCCCCCCGAAGACTATCCCTCCGCCAGTGGTTGCCTTTATCTGTCCTGCCGCATCGCCCACGAGAAGCACACGCCTCTCCGCGTCAACTATGCTCTCCCTCAGACCTGTCGGTATTATGCTCGCCCCTTCCTCGATAGGTTTCAGCCCTCCGACGACATCACTCATCGCCTTCGATCCAATGAAATTGTCGAATGCCTGCTTGCCATTGCCGAAACGCTGGTCGATGCCAACGCCGACTTCCAGTCTGTCCTCCGCATTCGGGCACGTCCAGGCGAAGAGGCCTTTGTATGCCGTATTGTCGAAGTAAAGGTCCACAAGGCCCACGTCCTCCACGGGCGTTTCGTAAACCGCCTTGTAGGTAAGGAGCATGCCGCTCATCCGCCCCATCGAGAAGTGGCTTGCAACCGAGGAGACCGCGCCATCAGCGCCTATAACTATCCCCGCCTTTGAAAACCCATCTAGTTCCCTGCCGCCTATCCTTGCCCCAAGCCTGATATCCGCCCCTGCAGATGCAGCCTCTTCGAAGCAGATGGCGTTAAGCGCTTTTCTGTCAAGAACATGCGCTATGGGCGCCTTTGAGGACACTTTCATTGTCTTCCTGCCCGCGTGCAGCCTTGCTCCTGTAAGCGTATTCGTCACCGCCATCGAATAGCCTATGCCCAGGGATTCAAGACCCTTTATCGATATTATGCCTGATGCGCTTATCGGCGCGTCAAGGCGATGCTTCTTCTCGTGCACTACTGTATTTATGCCACTGCGCGCCAGGTGTTTCGCGGCTATAAGCCCCGCCGTACCTCCACCTATAATATTGACGCATTCGTCCAAAGAAACACAACCTTAATAATCTTTCATGGCCCACACTAACTAATATTCTTTTCTAAACAGTATGATTAGATGGCACTACTTGTACCAATTCTAATAGGTCTAATTTCGATAATCGTTCCGGGCCTGCTCCTGGCGCTTGCACTTCTGAGGAAGACAGACCTGCCGATGTTCGAGATAGTCGTAATAGGGTTTCTCTTCGGCATGATCTTCCCGCCTACGCTGACGTGGCTGGAATCCTATCTTATCAGTTACGTCCATTTCTTCACGTTCTCTGCGAATCTGTACGGCCTCAACGTGCTGATACTCAGCATCATAGGCGCCGCGCTTTGCCTCTGGCAGGGCATCTTCAACATCAGCTCATTCACGAAATCAACGAGGAAGGGGCAGGACATCAGCGTTGCGATGGCGGCCGACTACAAGCAGAGGATAAAGAACGTCCGCGAGACGGTCTCGAACCTCAGCATAGACATGGGCGTCATCAAGAAGCACGAGAAGGAGGAGGAAGAGCTCGTGCAGAGGCACAGGGAGGAGATGCAGCTGCTGGGCAGCGCTGGCGATGAGGAGAAGCGGAAGGTCCAGGAAGCCCACATGCAGCAGGAGAGGCAGCTTTATCAGGAGCACGAAGCCGAGGAGCGCATGCTGCTAAGGAGGGGCGGGGAGCAACCGAGCTTCAGGATAAATCCCATCTGGGTATTGCTCCTGATTCTAATGCTTGTCGCGTTCTCCACAAGGATAGCGAACATAGGCGTCGCCCCTACGTACTTCGAGTTCGACCCGTATTTCGACATGATAAGCACGGAGTACATACTCGTGCACGGTTACCAGATACCTACGGACCATTCCGCATGGCCGACTGTTGTCAACGGCACCAACCACGTGCTCGAGCCCATAGTCCCGTATGTGGAAGCATACTGGTACCAAATCTCGGCCCCGCCACTGCCTTCAAACACCGTCTCGCTGTCGCCAGCAAGCCAGGCTAATGTCTTTGCGCCATCCGCAACCTCGATCAACATCGCGCTGTTATCAGACGTAAGCAGCTTCTACCCGCCAATAGCCGCTGCGCTTCTAGTGTTCGCTGTGTTCCTGTTCCTTTATCACGAGTATGGAGAGATGCCGGCCATAGTCGGCGCAATCCTTGCAACTGCCATGCCAGCACTTATAACTACCTTCATAGCCGGAGAGCAGCTCGTTGAGCCGTGGGGCATCATGATAATGTTCTTCTTCTACGCAGCATTCCTGCTTGCCGTCAACAATCCGAAGGAGAAGAGATTCGCCATCCTTGCAGGAATTGCGTTTGCAGCCAACTTCCTCGGGGCGCACTACTACACGGTCACCGCCGGAGTTTACGCGTTCTACATCATACTGCAGGGCATAATAGACATCCTGCGGAAGAGCGACACGAAGGACTTCTACATCATGAATGCGATAATACTCGGTATCATAATACTGATCTACCTGCCTTACGGTCCTTACAACTCTTCGCTTACAAACAGGGTATCCACAATACTCGGAGTGCCGATAATCATCGCAATGCCTTTGCTCGCACTCGTATTCGTATTCGTTGCAGAGTACATAATCAAGCAGCTTGTCAGGATGAGGACCATAGCTGACGCCGTTATGTACAGGGCAGCAATCATCGCGCTGCTCATAGTCATTGCAGTTGCGCCTCTACTCTTCACCAGGCTTGGCGCCCCGTTCCAGAAGTACATACAGCTCAGCGTCCATTTCACCACGCCATCATCGCCTCTTTTCATGACTGTCCAGGAGTACATGCCCACGGGCTGGAACTATGACTTCGGCGCAGCAGGCTTCGGCATAATAGGCAGCAACATATTCGGCGTTTCATTACTGATATGGTCTGTGCTCATCGGGTTCACCGCGATCGAGCTTTACTCCATATACAAGAGGAACTCAAAGAGCAGCATACTTGCCATAGCGGCCGTAATACCACTTGCAGTTGCAGGGATGAGCGAAGTCAAGTACCTGCCCCACTTCGGCGTTGGGTACGTAATTGCAATATGCGCCATAATCGGCGAACTGCTGATACTGATGAAGATAACCAACGTCGAGAAGCACCAGAAGTTCGTGTATGGATACACCGCGGCCCTGATCCCCATTGCAGTGATCCTTGCAGTTACAGGCGTCTCGTATCTCCTGATGCTCATCGCAGGCATGGTAATAGGACTGATACTTCTGGCGATAGGGATGCTCTACTACTTCAAGAGCGAGAACTACGGTCTCTACTTCTCCATAGTATTTCTGTTTGTAATATTGATAATAACGTCGGAATTCATGCCAGCGACGGCCACTGTGCTCCAGGCAGCATTCAATCCAAGTTGCTCTTCGATAAACAACTCGAACAACGTGATCGGCGCAGACATGTTCTGCAACCAGGTTCCTAAATACTGGCTGCTCGCCACTGCATGGATGCGAAACAACGTAGGTCCTTTCGGACCGAGGATCCTCTCATGGTGGGACTACGGTGACTGGATAAACTGGTACGGCAACAGCAACGCGGCCCTTAGGGGTGACAACTCGGTGGCGTCCTACGACTACGCTACAGCAGCGCACATAATCCTCAGCGCAAAGGATGGGATGACCGCGTCGGCCCTTGCGAGCTTCATGGACGCCTCCCAGGCAAAGTACATGCTTCTTGACGACCAGCTTGTGCCTAAGTGGGGCGCTCTCGACTTCCTCGGTTGCGTCAACATCAACCAGACGAGCCAGTCGTTTGCAACGCAGGCAGGCAAGAGCCTGAACCCGCCGCAGCAATACCTGCTCGGGACCTCCAACTGCGAGCTTACCCATGATCCTGTATCCATACTCGTCCCCATCTCACCTACTGTTACTGACTATTGCTCATTCTCCAATTCGTCGAACATCGCGGTGACCGGGATAGGCATCCTCGGCACCACGGGGATACCAGCAAACGTCAGCTACTGCGTGCCTGAGTCATTCCTGTACAACCCGACAACCACAAGGCTACTTAATACAAATGGCACGGCCTCAAACGCATACATCGTTCCGTACTATTTCGATGGCGTGCAGGCCATTGGAGGTCAGGACTATGCAATCTTCCTGGTTATATACGCGCCGAACGGGCCGAACGGCACAATCACGGATGCTCCCACAAGCTTCTACAACTCCACGTTCTACCGCGGTTTCTTCCTCGGCAAGCTGCCTGGCTTTTCGGTCGCCTACCCGAGCAACTTCACCGGCATCAATTTCGTGAACGGCACGTACAAGGTCGTTATACTGCAGCTCAACAACTTCAGCGGCAGCCTCCCGGCCGTGACCCAGAAGAAGCCTTGGGTCAACAACAGCTACGTAATGCCAGGATAAAAGTTATTAATTCAGAGCGGCGGAACAATAATCATGAAGCTTATTGTGCTCCAGCCCTATCTGAATCTGAGGGGCGGCGTTGAAAGGGTAATACTGAAGATAGCACAGCACTACAGGGCAAAAATCTACACCCTTGAGTACGACCCAAAGACCACTTTCGACGGGTTCGGAGACATTGACGTCAATGTCATTGGGAAAGATGCGCCACTCTCAAACCTTCTGCCATACCGTGCATCCCAGGGCATGAGGTACGGCTACAATTTCTACAACATGAAGATAAAGGAGGACTACGACGTCCTCAATCCGCACATCTCTCCAAGCGAATGGATACGCCACAAGAACGCGAGGGTTCTGTGGTACTGCCACACGCCGCCGAGGGAGGTCTACGACCTTTACGAGACGAGGATGCAGAACCGGCCCTACCGCGAAAAGCTCGTCTACGCCGCAATGGCAAGCGTGTACAAGGCCATCGCCGGCGGCACGATAAGGAAGATCGAGCGGATAGCAACCAACAGCAAGACTACCAACGAGCGGATAAAGAAGTATTACGGCAGGCCGGCAACCGTTGTCAATCCAGGCATAGACGCCAAGGACTTCACGAACAGCGGCGATTCGAGGTACTTCCTCTGCCCGTCGAGGATAGTCGTCAACAAGCGCCAGGAATACATGATAACTGCGTTCAGCCAGTTCTCAAAGGCAGCGAAGGACGGGAGGTACAAGCTGGTGATAGCAGGCACGCTGTCAAACGACCCGGAACACGCCAAGTACCTCACAAGGCTTAGGCACGCCGCGAAAGGGCTCAATGTCGTATTCAAGACAAACGTAGGCGACAAGCAGCTCAAGGAGCTTTATTCAAGCGCATCCGCAGTGCTATTTGCCGCCATAAACGAGGATTACGGCCTCATTCCTTTAGAGGCCATGGCAAGCGGGAAGCCGATAATCTCGGTCAACGAGGGAGGCCCCAGGGAGACGGTACTCCAGGGCAAGACCGGGTATCTGGTGAACTCGCCATCGGAGATGGCCGAGAGGATGCTGCAGCTCTCAAAGGATCGCAAGCTCGCAGAGGACATGGGCGCCGCAGGGAGGCGCCTAGTCGAGCTCAGATACAGCTGGGATGCCTTCTTCGAGAAGCTGGGGCCGCTCCTCAAGCAGGCAGGCAAGGCCTGACCATGGAATAAGTTTTTATATCTCCGAAGACTCATCTTATTAGATATTATGAACGCTGAGAGAAAAGTAGCACATAATGGCAACGGTAGGCATGGCTGGCTCGAGGCGATGAACACTCTGCGCGGCGGCCTCCCGTCAAACATACTGCTTGATGAGGTCTTGATGCAATCCGAAGCATGGATGCCAATAATGGCGCAGGGATATCATGGTTCATGGACAAGGGAGGTCCTAGTGCATCCTGCAGCGAACGGCACCTTTATCAGGGGGAAGGCCGTTGTCGACGCATTCAGGGACGGCGCAGGCAGGCGATGGGTCTTTCCAGCCTCGCAGATTCCCGAGGAGGCCATAGGCGTCCGTAATGTTGCGCTGGTTGTGAATCCCCACATTGTCGATGTTCAAAGGGGAAGAGTGACTATAATAGCCCTGCCAGGAGCAGTAACAGTACTGGCCCCGTTCATGCAGCAAAGCGGTTTTGGGGCAGTAGAGCCATCCACAAGGCTGCCCTTGGCATCCAATGGAAATGGGTTTGCTGAAGAGGGACAGAAGGGGCACCTTTACAGGATCGAAGGCGCCGGCGTACGCCCCATGGCACGATACTTCATCTTGGTTGACAGGGGACTGATATACGCAAGCATAGGACCTGACGAGAACCTAGGCGGCGTCAAGGGAGGAAACCATGCGCTTGGGCCTGGCCGAACAGAGCTTGAGAATGCGCTCGGCGGAGCGGCATTACTGAGGAAGTGAGCCGGGCGGCTTATTGCCCAGTAAACATAGCATCCTTTATTTTCGAACTCTTGAATCTCCCACTTTTGTAAGCCCTGATCCTGACTATCCTTACCTTCATGTGGTGGCGTGCAAGGAATTGCTTCAGGTACGGCATGTCAACCCGCTGGTCGTATCCGAGCACTATGACATCCGGATTTATCACCGGCAATATCTCGTACACGTCATTCCAGTGTGCTATCCTATTGCCGAGCATCGCCTTGTGTACGAACCTTATCGCGCCAACCATCTCCAGCCGTGCCCTCTCGTCCATCACCGGCTTCTTGTGCTTCAGCATCTCGATGCTCCTGTCCCTTGCAACCACTACAAAGAGCCTGCCGTACCTGCTCGCCTGCTCGAGGTAGTGCACATGCCCTGGATGGAGTATGTCGAAAGAACCGAAGGCAACGGCTGTCTTTGTGCGCATAAGTAGACTTTGACTGTTAAGAATAAGAAGATTATGCGGCCGCGCCGCGCAGTTCTGTCATCAACTGCTTCCTCAGCACCTTCCTGTCTGCCGGCGACAGTGCGCCCCTGTCCCTCTGTATCTCCTTTAACCTCCTATCAACTGCCTGCCCTAGCCGCCTTGCTCCGTGCAGTTCTGCAGCACGCAATTGCGCCTGCCTCCTGCCTATGGTCCTGTAATCCGCCATTGCAATCCTCCTTAGCTAATTAAAGGTGCGGAACGGCTATTTTATTATTCTTGCCAAATTTTCCAATAATAACCGAAAAATATTTAAAAGTTTGAATATAATTCAAATCATGAAAAAACTACGACGGGAGATAATAGAGCTGCTTAAGGCGGGGAATTGCACGCCACGGATCTCCACTATAGCGAGCAAGCTGCATTCCAGGTCGAGTACCATCCATTACAACATAAAACAGCTGGAGAAGGAAAGCGCGATAAGGTCATACAGGGCGGTTTTCGACTACAAGAAGATAGACGAAGGCTTCTGCAGCTTTGTGCTCATAAGCCTTGCATCCGGTAGCTACAAGGACCCGGACAAGATTGCGGAGATACTGTCAAAGTATCCGCAGGTGGAGAGCGTCGACATAATAACAGGCAGATGGGAGCTCATAATTAAGGTTCGTACGGCCAACATGGACGAATACTACGAATTCGCTAAGAATCTGGTAGCGATAGGAGGCGTCGACAAGACCGAGACGCTTAACTCCATAAGGCAGGTAAAATCGGAGTTCACAAGGGCAATCAATTAGGACTACGTCAAAATATCGCCGACAACCAAAACCTATAAAAAGTTTACCCACGCATATATGCTAGGATTATTGATATCATAAAACCCCAGTTTATGGTATTGCTACTCATAACGACAAAAAACTAAGGTGAAAATATGGCTGAAAACCAATTAGGAGGACAACAGTATCTCGTTTTGCCAGAAGGAGCATCAAGACTTCTTGGAAAGGAGGCCCAGCGAACCAACATCGCAGTGGGCTACGCAGTAGCGAGTGTGGTCAAGACCACGTTGGGGCCGAAAGGCATGGACAAGATGCTCGTCAGCGAGCTCGGCGACATAGTGATAACCAACGACGGAGCTACTATACTCGAGGAGATGAACGTAGAGCATCCAGTGGCAAAGATACTTGTGGAGGTTGCAAAGACGCAGGACAAGGAGGTAGGCGACGGCACGACGTCGGCTGTCATAATCGCAGGAGACCTTCTAAGGAACGCGGGCAACCTTCTTGACATGGGCATACCTCCCGCAGCGATAATAAGGGGCTACGACATAGCGAGGGAGAAGGCGCTGGAGGCCCTCCAGAACGCAAGCAGCACGGTGACGATAGACGATTCCGACAAGCTGGAGAAGATCGCAAAGATCTCGATAGGCTCGAAGAACATCGGCAGCGACGCCACTAAGGCCGCGCTGACAAAGCTTGTCATACAGGCGATAAAGCAGGTTTCCGTGAAGAACGGCAGCAAGGTAACGATAGACAAGGACTTCATAAAGCTCGAGAAGAAGGAGGGCGGCAGCATAGAAGACACCGCCTTCATCAACGGCGTGCTCATAGACAAGGAGGTCGCACACCCTGGCATGCCCAAGAGCGTAAAGAACGCCGCTATCGCGCTTCTCGACATCGCGCTTGAGATAGAGAAGACCGAGACCGACGCAAAGATAGAGATCACATCACCGGAGCAGATGCAGGCCTTCCTGTCGCAGGAAGAGAAGATGCTCAAGGACATGGCTGACAAGATAGTGAAGAGCAAGGCCAATGTGGTGTTCGTGCAGAAGGGAATAGATGACGTGGCGCAGCACTACCTCGCGAAGGCCGGTGTTATGGCTGTTAGGCGCGTAAAGAAGAGCGACATGGAAAAGCTCTCGAAGGCAACGGGCGCAAGAATGATAACAAGCCTTGATGACCTCGACGCAAAGGACCTTGGATTTGCAGGGCTCGTGGAGGAGCGCAAGATCTCAGGAGAGCAGATGATCTTCGTAGAGAAGTGCAAGGACCCCAAGAGCGTTACGATCTTCATAAGGGGAGGCACGAAGCAGGCCGCAGACGAGGTGGAGCGTGCCCTCACCGATGTCATAGGCGCCGTATCCAGCGCGATTGAGATCGGCAGGTACGTTACGGGAGGAGGCAGCACCGAGGTGGAGGTGGCAATGAAGCTCAGGGACATAGCCACGGACATAGGGGGCAGGGAGCAGCTCGCGATACAGGCATTTGCTGACGCTCTGGAGGTGGTTCCAAAGGCCCTTGCCGACAGTGCCGGCATGGACCCGATAGACACGCTCGTGCAGCTGAGAAGCAAGCACAAGGGCAAGGATGGCAGGATCTATGGAATAGATGTGTACAAGAACTCAATAAGCGACATGGAGAGGCTCGGCGTGATAGAGCCCCTCAAGGTCAAGGCACAGGCCATATCCAGCGCAACGGAGGCCTCAGTCTCGATACTGCGCATAGACGACATGATAAGCTCCAAGGGAACAAGGCCTCCTGCAGGAGGCCCTGGAGGCATGGGCGGAATGCCAGGCGGAATGGGAGGAATGGAGGACTAATGTGTTCCAATGCCAAAATTCATAATAACAACCGGAACACCCGGCTCTGGCAAGAGCACTATACTGAAGCAGATAAGTGACGTGAAGATAGTCAGCTTGGCGGATGAGATGCTCTCTGTAGCGCAGAAGGGGAGCAACGGCCTTACCGACAGGGACAAGCTTAGGTCCTTGAGCGACGAGGAGATAGTGAAGATAAGGGCAGCCGCCCTGCGCCACATCAACAGCATGAGGGACAACAGCATAATAGACACGCACGCGTCGGTGAAGAAGGGCACAAGGTACGTCCCGGGGCTAACCATGGACGGCCTCGGAAGCCTGAACCGGGTAGAGGCCATAATCTACATAGACGCCACCGCCGATGAGATAATCAACAGGCGGAAAAAGGACAAGACACGGGTAAGGGAAGAGGAGAGCAAGGGGGAGATCGAGGAGCAGCGTATAGTCAACATCTCCCTGATCTCGGCGTTCGCCTTCAGTCTCAGCATACCCATATACATCGTCGACAACAAGGAGGGCAAGGTCGACTTCGCCGTTGCCGAGGTGAAGCGCATAGCTAAGGAGGTATTCGGAAAGTAGAAAGTTTAAATATCAAGCCAGCCATATTATATTTACAGGGTATAAGTCATGTTTCCAATAAGCCCGATTCTTATAGGCCTTATCTGCTTTGCCATAGCCTATTCCATATTCTCTGTCATGATGCAGCGCAGGCTCGCAAACATGCCGCGTGTGAGCGAGCTCCAGAGGAACATGAAGACCAAGATGGATGAGTACAAAACCAAGGCAAAGGGCAGCGCCTCAAACGACGAGCTCTCGAAGATACAGAGCGAGCTAGGCGCGATAAGCTCCGAGCTCATGAAGCACCAGCTAAAGCCGATGCTTGTCATATTCCCCGTGTTCATAGTGGTATTCTACTTCTTCCTGCCAGCCATATTCCCTCCGCAGACGGCAGTAACGCTGTTCTCGTATCCCCTTTCATACAGGAGCACATTCGTTGTAGTAGCTGCGGTGCTCGGAATTGCGCTGTCTTCCACCCTTATGCTCAGAGACAGGAGAAAGTACAAGAAGACTGCACCAGCCGCGAGCTCCAACGCCTAATAATAACGCCCGAAAAACCCGGTTCAGGCGCGCTACCATAACAAATAAATACGTTGTTAACACTAATCTTAACCATATTTCTGATAGTTTAAGAGACGCCCAGTATTTAAAGGTGCTAAATTGCCAAAACCAATGCATAGATCAAGGAGCCTGAGGAAGCTTGACAGGGTCACTCCCAAGGACAGGCATGTGATCCACTACAAGCGAAGGCCGGGCTCGCTGCCCATATGCGCCATCTGCAAGTCTGAGCTCAACGGCATAAGCAACGCCAGCAACAAGAAGGGCAGGACCACGGCAACCAATTCAAGGCTCTTCGGCGGCGTCCTTTGCGCCAGATGCGCGGCCAATATAATAACGCTTGCAAGCAGGATAGAGTACGGGGAGATGAAGCTCAACGACATAAGCATCGTGGAGCGCGCCTACGTCCTGCAGATGATATCGCATTGAACACAGGCTAATCATTATGAAGGCAATCATCATATCGGGAATGCCCGCAGCGGGCAAAACCACCGTGGCGAACCTGCTGGGCAAGGCCCTGGGCATCAGGGTCGTTGGCATGGGCGATATCCTTAAGGAGATGGCAAGGGAGCGCGGCTACATAGTTACCGGAGAAGACTGGTGGGATACTCCCCCTGGCATAAAGTTCCTCAAGGAAAGGGAGGGCAATCCAGAACTAGACAAGGAGGCGGACCACAAGCTCATCCACCTAATAGAGACCGGCGACATAATACTTACAAGCTGGACTGCGCCATGGATAGCCCAGGACGGCTACAAGATCTGGCTCGATGCTAATGCAGAGAACCGCGCCGAGCGGATGGCGAAGCGCGACAACACGAAGCTGAGCCAGGCGATAAAGACCACGAAGGTGAGGGACGAGGAGAACTACAAGCTCTACAAGCGCCTCTACCATTTCGAGCTCGGCAGGGACAAGAGCCCATTCGACCTTGTCATCAACACCAACAGCATACCTCCTGAAGAAGTCACACAGATAATAATAAAGCACATAAAATCCAAAGAGTGATTCGCATGCCATTGATAGAAGAAGGAAGGATCTGCATAAAGAAGCTCGGAAGGGACGCGGGCAGCAAGGCCGTTGTCACAAAGGTGATAGACAGCAACTTCGTCAGCATAATGACGTCATCCAGGCTGAAGGAGAGGAGGTGCAACATCAAGCACCTCGAATTTCTCTCGGAGAAGGTCGACCCTAAGGACAAGGCAAAGCTCGCACAAACCCTCGAGATAGACGAGCAGAAGCTCTCAAGGCCACCGGCCGCTTCAAAGCCCCAGACCAAGGGCAAACCGGCGTAGGCTATTCTTGGGTGAGATGGTTGGTACTGCTGATCACCGCCCTTGAAATAATACTTGTCGTACTTGCAGGAGTGCTGGTCATAATATACAACACTCTAGTCTCGCTGAGAAACAACGTGAGCAAGGCCTGGGCCAATATCGACGTCCTCCTAGAGAAAAGGCACGACCTTATAGGGAGGCTCGTGGAAACCGTAAAGGGCTATATGAATTACGAGAGAAGCCTCCTGGTCCAGATAACCGCGATGAGGACCTCATGGTCAAACGTGCAGCAGGATCGGGATCCGCAGAACAAGATGAAAGCGTCGAACCAGATAACCGCAGCGCTCAAGACCGTCATTGCCAATCGGGAGAACTACCCCGACCTGAAGACCGACAACACATTCATCGAGCTAATGCAGGCCCTTACAGAGATAGAGGACCAGATAGCCGACAGAAGGGAGTTCTACAACGATACGGTTAACATATACAACACGAAGATAAAGGTGATCCCCTACAACCTGCTCTCCGGTGCACTCCATTACGCACCGCTCCAGTACTTCAGCGCCCCCGATCAGGACAGAAAGCAGGTCGACGTCGATTTAGGCAGGTGACTTAATGGCAATGCCTTATTCAGATGACGGCAGTGTAGCTATAAACAAGGCTGCCCTTACCTCCACTAACAGCAAATTCCTCTCTGGATTCGATGCGCCAAAGCGGAAGATCAACGTTATTGCCAGGCTCATAGTAGGCGCAATCATACTTATCCTAATAGTCTTCTTCGGATTCCATTCCCTACCAATTGCAGCCGCCATACTCGCGGTTTTGGGTATACTGCTGATACTTTACGGCTGGAGGCAGTTTTCACTTATGCAGCAGGTGGAAGGCACCCCTGCCACTAAGATAGAGGGTGCTGCTGAAGGTCTCAATGAAATATACGGTGTATTCATTCCGGAAAGCGCAAAACCGCTTAAAAGCCCTCTCTCCGGAAGCGAATGCGTATACTGCCAGCTGGACCTGCAGCAGCTTGTGCACACCAAGAACGGAAGCTACTGGTCAACGATCAGGTCCTATGGCTATGGCGTCCCCTCCCTGTTCACTGACAATACCGGATATCTAGCAGTAGATCTGCCAGATTCTGACATATCCATACGGCAGTCAGAGAGGCAATACATAGTCGATGGCGAAGGGAAGGCGGTATTCGTGAGAGACACCATAACCAAGAACCTCATTGATTACCTGTCCGGCCCTGGCAAGGCCCTCCCGGACCTCTCCGCCTCAGGGGCATACTTTGCCCCTGCGGCCCGCTTCAAGTTCGAGCTCTTCGGAGGGGACCAGGTGTCACTTGTCGAATCGTACATACCGACCGGGACGCAGTATTTTGCAATGGGCAGGGTTAGCGGCACTTCCTCGTCAATAGGGGGGAAAGCCGTAAAACTCATGACGGTGGACCCGAACAGCGGGATACTCACCGTAAGGCAGGAAAGCAAGATAATGATAGAGGTGTTTGACAAGCTGCAATCGATATTCGAGCTTTCGCTTGGGATACTGTTCCTTCTGGGTGGCCTGGCCTACCTAGGGTTCGCATGATAACGCGCCACCAGAAGCATGCCATAGAAAGCGTTATTTATTTTGGCATGCCTGAATTATTGGGATGGTTCAACGAGAGTTAATGTAACAAAGAAGATAAGCGACATCATAGCAAGGGACAAGAAAGTAATAATGACGACAACAAGGAGCGAAATCCCGTTTGTCCCCGCAAAGGGCGATGGGGATTTCATATATGATGTCTCCGGAAACAAGTTCATAGACTTCTCCTCATTCATTGCCGTGTACAATCTAGGAGTAAATTCGAGCAAGGCGGTTCACAATGCAATAACCTCGCAGGCCGGAAGGCTCATGCATTCCGCGTTCACCGATTTCTACGCGGAGCCGCCTGTAAGGTTTGCAGAGAACCTTCTTACAATGTTCCCGAAAGGGTTCGGCAGGGTTTTCTATTCCAACTCTGGCACGGAAGCTAACGAAGCCGCGCTAAAGTTCTCAAAGCTATTCACAAAGAGGCAGTATGTGCTGTCTTTCTACAATTCCTTCCATGGGAGGACATACGGCTCGCTTTCGATGACGTCATCGAGGACGGTCCAGCGCGAGCATTTCGGCCCGTTCAACTCTGCAGTGCACGCACCCTACGCATACTGTTATAGGTGCCCTTTCGGCCAGGAATATCCCTCCTGCGGGATGGCCTGCGTGGACTACATCAAGAAGTACCCGCTTTCAAAGGACGTCTCCCCGAAGGAGGTCGCTGCGATATTCGTCGAGCCTATACAGGGAGAAGGAGGCTACGTCGTCCCGCCAAAGGAGTTCATCGCGGGCCTCAGGGAGATTGCAAGCGACAACGGGATGGCCCTGGTCTCAGACGAGGTCCAGGCGGGCTACCTGCGTGCAGGGAAGTTCCTCTGCATGGATAATTTCGGCGTCGAAGCCGACATTTACACCATGGCAAAGGCGGTAGGCGCAGGTCTTCCGATTGGAGTGACAGTCACCCGCAGCTCCCTTGGCAGCATCCGCGCCGGAGCCCATGCCAACACATTCGGCGGGAATCTCGTCTCCATAGCTGCGGCTGAGGCGCAACTCACCTATGTGAAGAACAACCTCAGGCACCTCGAGGCAGAATCCAGGCAAAAAGGCAGGCACGCAATGAAAAGGCTTGAAGAGATGAAGGAAAGGTACGAGCTGATCGGGGATGTGCGCGGCATCGCGCTGATGATAGGCATGGAGCTTGTAAAGAGCAAGAAGACGAAGGAGCCGGCGGCAAGCGAGCGCGACAGGGTGATCAGGCAGTGCTTTGAGAACGGCCTGATACTGCTGCCTGCAGGCGATTCTTCCATAAGGATAATACCGCCGATAACTGTTTCGCAGCAGAGCCTGGACCGCGGCCTTTCGATACTTGAGGAAGCCATAAGTTCCGTGAACAAAAGCGTTGGCTAGACGTACTTGAGCAGGCTGAACTGCCCCTCAGTGGCGCTGTCCGCCTGCGCCTTCGCGTCCATGAATATCGCATCTATCTCCTCCTTTATCAGGTAGAGGCGCTGCCTTATGTAGTCCTCCAGCGAATACCTCTCCGCAAGCGCGATGGCGACGGCGAGGTACTTTTCGATGCTGCCCTTGGAGATCGTGAGGAGCAGCTTGCCGCCGCATCGCGCGCACTTCCCGATGAGCGGCATCCTCCTGTATTTGGAGTTGCAGTTGGAGCACCTGAAGATCTGCTTTGAGAACGAGTGGAGGTTGCCTATGAGATCGGGAATAAAGTGGCTCATTATGACCTTCTTCGCGACGTCACGCTTGTTTACTGCGTCTATCTTGTCTATCAGCAGGAACTCAGCGTCCAGCTTCTGCTGCATGGTCTTCAGCTGGGTGTAGGTGCTGTGCTTCGGAGAATCAGCGACAGAGTGCCATGAGGATTGGTGGGTGAACCCGATATTCGAGTATACAGAATCTGTGCCAAGCCTGTTCTCGACGAGCTCAAGCTTTACTTCGGAGGGCGGCGCGGATTCGAAGGTCCTGTTGTAGAAGTCCATATTGTACGCCGTCACCACCTCCATCGCATGGACCTCGTCGTCGACCTCCTGCGGGTTCACGTTGATCGTGAGTATGAGAGGCGTGTCCATCGTGCCACCTACCGTATTTGGAAGGTAGTCCCTCGAGAAGTTTATCAGCGCATCCAGCAGGAGCATGGTTGTATCCTCGTCACCGTCGCAGTTCCTTCTTCTTGCCGATATTATGTAGGGGTGCGCAAAGCCAACGCTCGCGTCGGTAAAACCTATTATCCTATTGAGCACGCCGCAGGATGTGTGCGGCGAGAGCGTTATCACCAGCTTGCCGACCATGTCGTTCACCTCTGCTGCGTTGTAGAATGGTGGCAGTTTGTAGAACTTCGCGAGCAGGTCATCGATGAAAAGGGCAACGCGGAGCATGTAGTCAGCGCCGCGCCTGTTGAGTATCACATCCTGGTGCATAAGCTCCACAAGCTGCGTATCGTCAGTAAGCTCATTCCCCATGTAATCCTTGGTGTAACCCAGCTGCCTGAGCCTCTCCACGCTCACGCCTATCTCCATAGGATAGAAGTGCGTTATCGGCACATCGGTGGCATCGAATCTCGAGGTCCCGTCCTTGAATATGTATATGCCTCTGTTGCCCCTCAATATGCCCTTCTCTAGTGGCTCAACGTTCTTGTCGACATTGGTGAGGCCCTTCACGCCCTTTATCACCTGTGGCAGTTTGTTTTCGCCGATCATGCCAAGCGCAGCAGTCACGAGCTTTACGATGTTGACGTTCCTTTTTTCGTATCCTACCGTTTCTTTTCCGCAGCGCACGCATATCTTCTCTAGGCTTGCGCTGTTGCAATTAGGGCAGTACCTTTCCACGAAGCCTGGCATCCTGCATTCATAGCAATAGTTTGAAGGGAGTATCTTCCTGCAGGTCCTGCACTTGTATCTTGCTATCTCGAGCACCATCTCCGCATTGAACCTCCTGGACCCGTAGGCGTATGCGCTTGCTATGCTCCTCTCCTTGCCCCCATACTCGGATATAGGGAAGAGGACGTTCGGTGCAGGCTTCATCAGCCTCTCCTTCGCCTTCTCGGGCCTTCCGACCCTTGCGGCTATGTATGTTGACTTCTTAGGTACCTGGAAAGGGGAGAACGCATTCACAGCGGCAAGGGCATCTTCCGTGCCCATGTCATATTTTTTCTCTTCAAACTTCAATCGGTTGCCTGGCTTTGACACGAAGCCCATCTGGGCTGACAGCGCCTGCGCATGCTCGCCGTCTATCACTATCCTGCCGTCCTCACCAATCCTGTGCGGCACGTTGATCAGTTCAAGCGCCCTCTTGACTTCGGGATCGCTTTCAATGGAAAGCGCCTCAAGGTCGAATAGCAGTTCGCCCCCCGTTTTACTGCCTCTCAAGAGCGCCGCCGAGAGCCTCGCAAGCGCGTCGGTCTTTATCGCCTGGAATTCGTAGAGGAATTTCGGATGTATCGGTATTCCCTGTGCCATTGAGATTTCATACGCTTCCCTGAAGCCTATGCCCACATGATCGACCTCCTTCTCGTACCCTGAGTTCTTCAGCTGCAGGCTCCAGAGTTCCTCTACATAGCTGCTAGGCTTGAGGAGCGAATTGGGCTTCTTGAAGTCCCCATATGCTATCAATATGTCTCCAAGCGCGATTATCTCGGAGATCTGGTCCTTGAACTTCATTGCCATCTCGGAGTTGTTTAGCCGCAGGCACTCGCCTGATTTCAGCTTCACGAAAGGCCCCTCGATGGTATCCACGGGCATGGCTATGCAGCCCTTTCCGGGGCTTTCCATCTTAAGCTGGGTGCCTACCGCTATGAAGCCGTCGAGCGTGATCATCGTTGCCGGATTGAATCCCTTCGCTGCGATTCCCGTGAACCTGCTCCTTCCGTACCGGAGCCTGAACCCGCCGTAGTAATTAGGGTAAGAAAGTATGGGCCTTCCAGCGACAAGCTCCTCAAGGAAAGACGAATCCGATTTAGTCGGCTCAACCTTTTTTATCTCCACCTTTATCACCTTGTTGAGCCATTCCCAGTCAAGACCTACCGATTTTGTCTCCTTGACTATCTTCTTCGCCTTCTGCGCGATGCCCTCGCAAACGACCAATGCAATGCCTCCACGAACCCTGTTAGTTATCAGTATCTCCTTTCCGTCCGGCCCTAACCTCTTGAGGTTTCCATGGACGCTCACCTCTATCGTCTCCGTCGGCACGCCGTCTATGCATATCGGGCAGTTCCCAACGATGGTCCTTATATCGTCGTCGCTTGGCTTGTATTGCAGCCTTGCTGCCCTGGTGTGATAGAGCTCCGCCTCCTCAACATATCTCTCTATCTCGTCCGCGCTTGGCTTGTATATGTCGATCTTGAATATCTTCCTCGCGTAGTCCGCAAGCGCAACCGAAAGCGCAGCGGCAGTTCCCCCCGCGCCTCTTATCGGGCCTGCATACGATACCGCCAGATAATCCGATCCATCGGCGTTCTTGTACCTCCTTACGCCGCTTATGCCTTCCGTAGGCGCCACAAGTATACCCTCGGTCAGGATCGCGGTCCCTACCCGTACGGCGAGATCTATCCTCTTTACAGTCTCGTAGCCGTCAAAGTCTGGGCTCTTGCATATCTCGTCCACTACGTTGAAAGCGAGCTTGTTCCTAGACTGGCCCTTGGAGAGGCCCCTTATCCTCTCAGCAATGCCGTTCACGTTCATCAGGCCTTCGACCCTGCTCGGAAGGTCCGGCGCAGGCTTTATCTCAACGTAGTTCTTCGGGTCCATGTTCAGGGCTCTTGCCTTCTTCGCGACTTCGTAGGCCCTGTCGAAATCCTTGCCTATAGAAGAAAAGTATTCTTTTATCTCCATACAACCACCGGAAGGAAAGAGCAAGATATCTCTGCGTCTCGCAAATATTTATACTATTCCGTTGCGGAATTGAAGTCCAGGGCAGACAGCGTTCCTTTATGGGCATCGTATACCGGGAGCATCGCCGGCGTCGGCATGTGGCCCAGCTTCTGCTGGTACGACGTCCTTGCCTGCCATGTGCCGCTGTTGATGACCAGAGTGCCGTGGTAGTCAGAGTAGCCGTTCTTGTGGAGGTGCCCCATGTGCAGTATGTCTGGCACGTCCTCCATTACCATCTGGTCCACCCTGCTTGGCACTATCGGATTGTCGCCGTATATCGGGGAGAGGTGCCTCCTCTTGAGGAGCTCAACCATCGCGGTCTCAGGCTTGGAGTAGCTGCATCCCTGTATCCCCTGTATCACCGAATCCAGCGATGTCCCATGATAGGAGAGTATCCGTATCCCTTCTATGGTTACGTATCCCGGATTCGATACTAGGTGCATGTTCGACTGCCTCAGGCCCGAAGTAAGCTCATTAGGGAGAACGGGCTGCGGCTCGGCCCTCTGCACAGCGTCGTGGTTTCCCGTGAGGACGAAGATATGCACGTATTCCGGTATCTTCGAGAGCGATTCGAAGAGCATGGCATACTGCTTGTATATGTCGTCTACCGCCAACTCCTTCTGCTGGTTCGGGTACACTCCTATGCCATCGACCAGGTCGCCGCTTATGACCAGCGCACGCACTTTCTCCGCGGCGGCCTTGTTGTAATCAAGGGAGCCGTTTATCCATTCTAGGAACTTTGTGAACTGCTTGTCGAGGAAGAGCCTGCTGCCGAAATGTGTGTCTGACATGAATGCGATCCCGAGCTCCTCCTCGCATGTCCTGCGCTGGTGTATTGGTATGTCGGGCCTTGCAAGGTAATAGGCTATCAGGAAGGGATCCTTCGAGCTGCTGTCTCCAGAGAGTTTGCCCCTTACCGCTATGACCTCGTCGAGCACTATCTTCTGCGCCTCGTCGAACATCGCAAGCACCTCGGGAGTCACGTTTCTTTCAGGCCTTGGGAACAGTATCTTAGCCGAGCCCGTCTCGTCGTCTATGGTGACAAGCACGTGCCCGTTCTTCGTTATCTTCTTGTCGTAGACTAGGCCTGCGATAGTGACCTCCCTGCTGTTCACGTACTGGCCAAGGCTCTGCACGCTGTTTATCATCCCCCCGAGCTTGGCGTTCCTCCCGTGCTGTATTATGTCCTTCAGCTTCCTGAGTCTGTCGCTGAAGTACCTCGCGAAATCGTTGACGTCGCCGGCCGTCTTCTCGGCCTTTATGCTCCTTATGGAAAATCTGAGGTCCGACCCCTTACCAACGGGCTTGAATGAGGCATTGCCAAGCACCTCTATCTCTATCTGCGGCATAGCGGCAGACTTTTTTACGTCAAGTATGCCCGTCAATGTTGCCTTGTCAAGCACGCCGGGCTTGCTCTTATCCTTAAAGTAGTCAACTATGTATGCGGTAAGAGATTCTATCTCGATGCCTTTTATGTCCTCCTCCTTTACGTCGGAGCTGACCACCGCTACCCCGTTCAGCCTCTTTGCTAGCTCTATGATAAGCCTGTTGTCTGCCATAAACTAGACCCTGGCAGTTCTTTTACTCCTTGATCGACTCAAGCAGACTCAGTATGTTCCATATGACCGTTCTTGCATACGGCGGCAGGTTTATGTCGTTGCTAACCTCATCTATCTTGTAGGTCGCGGCCGAAGACCTGACCGAATAGCCCCCCTGCTGATCGAGTGCCTTCTTTGCCTCGTCAAGCGCTACCTTCACATTCCTTGGCACGCTGTTGTCATTCAGTAGAAGGTCTATCTGTTGTTTTACTTGGGTTATCTTCTCATCAAATATCTTGTCGTTGCTCATGGGGTCATCTCGAAGCGTAGCTGTGAGTGTATAGAAATATATAGCACCATGTTTTTATACCAGTGCCCCAAACCCTTTTATGCAACCTTATCTTTGCAGCAACGGGGCAAGCTGCGCCCTCAGGTCCGCCGCCGTCGTGAAGAGATAGCCCCTCATCCCAAGCCGTACTGCAGCATCGACATTGATTTTTGTGTCATCAATAAATACCATCCCGCTTGGGAATACGGTTGCCTGGAGCGCCTTCTTCAGCTGCGCAATCACGTACCTGTACGCCTCCGGATCCGGCTTGAGGAGTTTCATTTCACAGGAAACGAAGTAGAAGTCCATTAGGTCATTGAACCGTGACTTTATCATCGTGCTCCTGCTTGCGTCCTCGTTTGTCATGAGCGTGATGAGATAGCCATTCGCCCTAAGCTCCATTGCAATCTTCGCGACCTCCTCATTCCGCTCGATGCCTTTATAGTAGTCCACCCACCTGACCTGCTCTTTCTTTATGTTGAGTTTCTCGGCGACGCTGCTCTCGAACATGTCGAGCGTTATCTGTCCTACGGCAAGCAGGTTTATCAGCGGCTGCACAGCCTCGCTCGCCTCCTCCACGGTAATTCCTGCGAGCCCGCCCAGGTACGACCTATACCTTGTAGGGGAGTAATCGTTGAGCACCCCATCCACGTCAAATATCGCCAGTTTTATCATGTGCACCACTGTATCTCGGGCCCGACGGGATTTGAACCCGTGACCATCACCTTAGAAGGGTGCTGCTCTATCCAAGCTGAGCTACGGGCCCGTGAGTACTATATGTAAAAGAACTTTTTAACGTTCTCGGTCAGGCTGAATGCAGCATCGCTCAAATCAAGGCCCTTTACCTCAGCGACCATGCTTATTACATTCAATATCTCCGCTGGCGTCTTGCCTGCCGCAGGGGAATCGGATTCGGCGACAATATTGTGTTCGTCAACTACGTTTATTATGCGCTTCCTCCTATCTAGGCCGACAGGAGGTATGGATATCATGAAGCCGCGCTTGGCTAGTTCCGCGGCCTGCTCGGCATTCCCCTCGAAGAAATGGAACATTGCGCGCTCCAACTTCTCCTCCCTTACGATCTCAATGACTTCCTTGATCATGCCCCTGGAGTGTATCACCACCGGCACATCAAGCGATTTTGCTATGCTAATCTGTTCCGCAAACGCCTTCTTCTGCATATCGTGGCTCGCAGAAGTCACCTTCACATCGAGCCCCACTTCACCTATGCCGACGATGTGTTTGCTTGACTTGAGCAACCTCTCGAGCTCGCCTATGTGCCTGCTGTCGCTTGCAACGAAACTTGGATCTATGCCAACCACCCCGAACACATGCTGGTTCCCTGTAAGCTTAAGCGTAGCCTGGTTGCTCTTGTCACTTCCCCCCGCCGTTATCATGACCTTTACTCCATCGGCAACGGAATCCATGATAACCTTTTCAGGATTTTCGAAAAGGTCAAGATGGCAGTGCGCGTCAGCGAGCTCGGCATAGTGCATTCGGTTTTCCAATGTTGCGCTTCTGGTTGTCTGCGTGATGCAATCACCCCGAGTCGGTTCCTGCGGTCTTGGCGTGGTAATAGCCTGCATACTGTAGGTTAGTCCCTAATCAATACAATAGGTATTTATACTTTCAAAGAGCTTTAAAAGACCAGAGGTTTTATTCTTGCCAACGAAATCTAATAGGCGCAGTACGACGTCTACAACGGCCCAGTACAGCGACATGGTAAGGAGCTTCAAGATAGTTTCAACAGTAGCGCTTGTAGTGGGAATAGTCGCGATAGCGATAGGGGTCACCGCGCTTGTGTACTCGATAGGCAGGCCGCCTCCATCAAACACTATAATAATCGAAAATAGCACGCACAGCACAACCACAGTGAACCAGGCAGGGCCGGGGAGCAACCTCGCGGGGATAAACCAGCCCCTTAACGCAACGCAGCTTTCCATCATAAACAACGCCTCTAGCGCTTACTTTGAGCAGGCCGCGCTGATGCTTCTCAACGGGTCCATCAAAAACCAGATCAGCGACTCGGCCCCGTATGTCATCAAGCCGGTAACTCCATTCAAGTACGGCAACAAGACAACCGTAGTCTATCTAGGGTCCATAACCTGCATATTCTGCGGCGAGAACAGGTGGGCCATGGCCCTCGCCCTTTCCAGGTTCGGGAACTTCACCAGCCTATACACCGGCTATTCCTCATTGGGCGACGGCGATGTGCCGACAATCTACTGGCTGCCCGATACGGTAAACTCGTCAAATGATGTCCTAGGAAATCACTACGCAAGCAACCAAGTAGACTTCGTTGCAATAGAGGACACCAATCCTATATCCGGAGGGTTCCAGCTCAACTCCCTCTCCACCATACAGGCAAACATACAAAAGGCCAACAGCACGGAGTACAAAAGTGCGCTAAACTACATAATAAACCTCAGCAATAACAAGACAACCGCATTCTCCGGAACGCCTTATACGGTATGGGGCAACCACCTGTTTCTGGGCGCAGACGCATCAGACTTCGGGAACACCACCAGCTCCGTGAACGGCTACCCAGAGATGTCCTACATGTCGCACGCGCAAATCTTCGACCAGCTAGCAAACCCCAACGACCAGTTCGCCTGGACGGAGTACGCGGCTGCTGACATCTACATAGTCTCGCTCTGCGATTCAACAGGCAACGCCGCGCCCGTATGCAAGCTCGGCGGCATAAAGCTCCTGGAAGCCGAAGGGGTGTGATCCCTGGTGGCCCGCCAATCGACCATAGGCCGGCTCACGATGCTGTCGATGATATTCAAGTCGCCCAGCTACATCGCGATAGCAATAGCAAGCGTCGTTATCAATTACCTGATCTTCATATCCCTGGTAAAGTACTCGAACCGCGGGATCCTTCTCGTAACGGCACCGCTGCCGCTGATATACCTGATCATTGCAACAGGGGCAATACTTTTCAGCATAGCGATATACTCCATACGCTACAATGCCGCCAACAAATACGAGGAGACTTCAGTGGGGATACTCGGGTTTGCAATCCCCTCAATAGGCAGCATGATAGCGAGCTGCAGCTGCGCGTATCCCATCTTCGCGACAGCGCTTATAGCGGCAGGCACCAACATCTTCGCTGTATCAAACCTTGTCTCATGGGTGTCAATGTACCAGTCCTACATCCTGCTTGCGATCCTTTGCACAAACCTGGCCCTGGCCTACCTTTACCTTGGGGTCGTGGCGCGCGGGTGCAGCATAAAAAGGAGAAAATAAAAGCGAATAATACGTCTGCTAATGCCCCTGTAAACCTCATAAATAGTGTTAAAAGCTTTATTGTGCCTAATCTATTGCTATGGGGACTCTTTTTCCAATGGGAGCAGGCATAAGTAGGGTACGTGCAATTGTCAACATAATAAAGGAATTCGGGGGCTCTATAGAGATCTCGAGGCTTGCGGAGGAATCCAGAACCAACATCGACTCATTGCTCCCGCTTATCGAAGCCTCAAATCAGCTCGGGTTTACCAAAATAGTGGAATCCGAGATAAAGCTCACCCAGACCGGCGCAAAACTCAACATAAAGAACTCATCCGCGCTCGTCAAGGAGGGCCTGCAGAACCTTGAACCGTTCAAGACCACGAAGAAGATACTCGAGGAGCAGCACGACATAAGCTCGAAGGAACTGTTCGACGAGCTCAGCAGGCGCGGCCACGTGGTCCACGGAGACCGCGTCATAAACGACATGATGCTTAAGAAAGTGCTCATAAGATGGGGCGTCAGGAGCAAGATGTTCAGGTACAGCACCGATACGGATATGTGGAGCCTTGCAAATTCCTAGCGGGCAAGGGTTGCATACACAAGGTCCACTATTTTTGTGAACTCAGGAGCACGCTTGTTCCTCGGCCTTGAGGAATTTATGTTTATTATGCGCTTTATCTTCGATGGTTTCGATGAGAGAACGACTATCTTGTTCGACAGTTCCACCGCCTCCTCAACGTTGTGCGTCACCATTATAACTGCATTTACCGAGATGTCCTTGCTCTCAAGCATGTATACTATGTCGCCTCTTAGCGTGTTTGCGGTAAGCTCGTCAAGGGCGCTGAAAGGCTCGTCCATGAGCAGCACCTCGGGGTCGGATGCTATGGCCCTGGCTATGCCGACACGCTGCTTCATCCCTCCGCTCAATGCATTTGGATAGCTAGATCCCAATCCAGAGAGGCCCACCCGCTCCAGGAGGTTCTTGGCTCTCCTTGCCTTTTCGTCATCGCTGATATCCACTCTTGAAAGCCCTATCTTCACGTTCTCAAGGTTTGTGAGCCATGGCATCAGGGCGAAATCCTGGAATACGAAGGAGATCTTGCTAACAGGCCCGGCTATGCGCTTTTCATGGTACAGTATGTTTCCTCCCGATGATTTGACAAGACCGGCGATTATTCTCAGGAGCGTGCTCTTTCCGCATCCTGAAGGGCCTACTATGGATACGAAATCACCCTTATTAACCGTGAAGGATACGTCGCTTATTATCTGCGGCCCTATGTCTGCATAGCCGAAACTGATATTCTCCAGATCTAGGATTTCCATGTCTCTACCTATATATCTTTGACACTTCCTTATAAAATCTCTTCCACACGAAGGTGTTTATGAGCAATATCATCGCTACCATGTTGATGATGGCGACCACCATGAGCACGATGTTGTTCGATGCCAGCGCGCCGTCAAGCAGTCTGCCTATACCTGCGTTGACCGAGGTTATTGTCGCTGTAGTGCTGCTGCCTATCCCGCTGTAGGTGAAGTACTCTGCAACTATGCTCGCATTCCACTCGGCGGCTATTCCCGTCAATGCCCCCGTTATAAAGCCCGGTATCAGCGCCTTGACGTAGATGTTCCTCCATGCATTAATTCCCTTTACTCCGAATACGCTGCGCACCTCGAAGACAGTGCCTGGCAGCGTGGCCCCGTTAGAGAGCATCCCGAATATTATGTACCAGAGGCCGCTAAGGAAGAAAATGATAAAAGCGACAAGTTCTCCCTGCATTGGGTAGCCCTGCAATTGCTGTGCTATGAGCGGCAGCAACACCGTAGCAGGTATGGACGATATTATCTGGAACAGAGTTATGTACTTGCTCACCTTCCTGGATATGAATACCAGGTACACGCAAAGGGGCAGCGACACCACAACTATGAGCAAGAATGCGAGCCATACGCGTGTGAAAGAAAATGCCAGGGAGTATATGACTTCGGCCTCATCGCCGATTAGCCATGGGGAAGTAAGCACGGCGTATCCTATGGCAATTGCAAGCACTATCGCGGCAACGGCATATGCGCGCCTCTGGTCTAAGGGTTTCATCCGCGCTCCGGCACTCTTGATCGCCTTTCGCGCACCAACAAGGCTGTATCGCGGTTTTGCCGTTGCTGCCTTCTTCGATCTGCCGCGCCTCATGCTTGAAAACCAGTTCTCCAGAGCGTGCTCATATTGGGATAGCCTTGGTGCAGGCCTTCTGTCAAGCCTCATGTACCTGCTCGCGTAGTTCTCCCATGGCCTGAAGAACAGGAACCTTGTCAGGACGACGAACAGGATGAAGACCGCTATGGCTGCCAGATAATAACTCGTTGGTCCTGAAGAGAGCTTTACCAGCTGCACCCCTATCCCGTAGGTTACGGAGTAGTTGGAATTGCCTACAGAGAAGATCTCGCTGGTTACAAGGTAGAAAAGGCCTATCGACCATGACAGTATTGATTGCTCGACAAGCTTGTTCATGCTGCCCGGTATGAAGATGAGCCTCGCCCTCTGGAAATAATTTAGTTTATAGAGGTCGGCAAGCTCGAGGTACTCCCTCGGCATCGTCTTTACCGATTCGTAAACGCCGAATATCATGTTCCAGAGCATGCTCGTTATTATGAGGAATATCACCGCGGTGTTGACCCCTATGTATCCCGGCAGGATGAAGACGAAGACATAGATTGCAAATGGGAAGAAGGCGAGTATCGGAAGCGTCTGGAATATGTCGAGTATCGGGAGGAGGAGTTTCTCGGCGGTTTCCGAGGTCGCCATCCATATGCCGACGATTATGCTTAAAGCTGCGGATAGGAAGAGCGCTATAAACATCCTTGCCCATGAGGCCGATGTGGCCAGTATCAGCTGTAGGACAAGGCTCAGTACATCCATTACTATATCAAAATCGAAGAGTAAATATAAGTCTTTGCGTGTTTTAATATATAGGGCGTTGCCGATGGCAATTAATGCAAACTCAAGAAAGGCCCATGCGCCGGCTGCCGGAAGGAGAAAGGAAAAGCCGAGGCAGGCAAGGATCAGGCCAGTATTCCAACAGTTCGACAATGTAGAGGATATACTCATAAACCTCCTTCTGAATTCCAGGCAGCGGGGAGGCAGCACGGCAGTCTACGACATCCTATACAGCATGACCCAATCGACTTCAAACATAGGATATCTGCACGGATTCTCTGTTGGAAGAAGGATGGCCCTTGCGGCAGGGGGCAAGAACCATATACCTGATATACTCGAGAAGAGGAATTTTGGCAAGGTGATATACCAGCCTCTTCAGGACAGGCTTTCTATAAGCTCAACGGCCACCCCTCGTCTGCCTCTATCTATCAAAAAGAACATACATGTCTACGAGGCCGGGATAATAGCAGGATACATGTCAACGGCGACCGGAACAAGGCTCAGCGCCGTGGAGACAAGGTGCACGTTCAACGAATCGGACTTCTGCCATTTCGTATGCTCCCCGTATGGCCACCGCGTGCGCGCTGTGGATGCTGGCAGCGCGAGTGTCATCGCATCATTGGCAGAGGCGATAAGCAGGATGCCCTATCACGACCATGGCATAAGCTATGACTATTCCACACTGCACATCATGCCGCTCATCAGGGAGCCGCTTCTTCTCCATGAGGTGTCTGCAATAATGCACCTCGCAGGCGCAAGGCTCGCAACCGGCGTGCCCAAGACGGAGCTGGAGCCTATTGCGGAGAAGATAGGCGCAAGCATAGGGATACGCAACGTCTCAGTCGGCACGCTAAGGGCGGAGAAGGCGATAAGGATAAAGTACGGGCCCTACAACTCCACGGAAGGCTTCCTCAAGTTCTCCGCACAGCCGTTCATAGGCTTCGCAACCAGGCTTTTGGGCTCAAGGGCAAGCATATATAAAACAATCAACCAAGATAAGACCTATACTCTCTCGATAGAGCTTACCCGGATTTAGTGTTTGAAGATGCCCATCTTAGATAGGATACTTAAATTCATACCCAACGTGAGGAAGCCGAGCGAGCCGCTGTCATTCAGGGACAAGCTTAAATGGACGGCAGTGATAATGTCCGTCTACTTCCTCATGTTCAGCACCCCTGCATACGGGGTGAGCACGTCGACACTGAAGCTCCCTATATTCCAGATAATCAACATCATATTCGCATCGAGGGCTGGAACGCTCCTGACCGTGGGAATAGGGCCCATAGTCCTTTCGAGCATAGTGCTGCAGCTCTTCCAGGGAGCCGGTCTGATCAAGATAGACATGCAGGACCCGGAGCAGAAAGGCAAGTTCCAGAGCATCCAGAAGCTGGGCGCAATAGCCATAGCAATAATAGAGGCTGTCATATACACGGGCAAGGGCCTTGTCCCGCTCATAAGCCCTTCGTTCTTCGGCATAGTGGCCTTCCAGCTGGCGGTATCCTCAATATGCCTCATCTTCATGGACGAGATGATGGTCAAGTACGGGATAACTTCAGGAATAAACCTGTTCATAGCAGGCGGTGTTTCGTACGCGATAGTTACCGGAACCTCTACAATACTCGTGAACGAGGCGATACAGGCGCTCGCAGCCGGAGGGGCATCGGCATTGCCCAACGCGATCCTTGCGTTCGGGCCTCTGGTCTTCGCGGTAATAGTCATGCTCATCAGCATATACATATACGACATAAAGGTGGAGCTTCCGCTCGCATTCAGCCAGTTCAGGGGCGTGGGCGGCAGGCTGCCCATACCATTGCTCTACGTGAGCGTCATACCTGTGATACTCGCCACAACCCTCATAGCTAGCATGGGCGTATGGTTCACCTACATCGCAGGGGCTAGCGGAAGCCTTGCACCCATAGCGCATTTCATAGCCTATTACCAGCAGGTGCCTACCGGCACCGGTGCAACCGCGCCGACGCTGTCCGGAGGACTGCTCTACCTGATCTCGCCGGACTTTCCGTCACCGTATTCAAGCACCTACGGGGGAATAGGCGGCTACGGGCCCTACGTGTCGTTCCTCGCGAGCAGCACGAGCCCGTTGTACATCCCATGGGGCAGCCAGGGAATACTCTACGTGCCCGAGTGGGTCCACATAATAACCTACACGCTGGCGATAGTGGTCCTCTGCGTCCTCTTCGGGACGTTCTGGGTGGAGATGACCGGGCAAAGTCCAAAGTCTATGGCGGAGCAGCTACAGGAGATAGGCTGGCAGATCCCGGGCTTCAGGAGGGACCCGAGGGTCATAGAGAGCGTGCTCAACAAGTACCTGCCTTCCATAACCGTGCTAGGCAGCATACTGGTCGCGCTTCTGGCGGTGCTGGCGACGCTCACAGGGGCGATAGGCACGGGCATAGGCGTGCTGCTCATGGTTGGAATAATGTACATGCTATACCAGCAGCTCGAGCAGCAGCACATGCTCGAGGGCATGCCTGCGCTGGACAAGTTCCTGTCCTAGCCGCGCACGCATATCTTTAAATATTATGACAGAAAGAAATGATTTTGATAGACATGAGACAAACCGCCCGAATCATTGACAGGCAGCTTCGCTCAGCATCGGCCTCTGCGATAGCAATCAGCGTTCCAGTAACCGATCTTCTTGCGAACATGCAGAGGACGGCAGGAGGCATCGCGGCACCCAGATCGGCAATTTTCGACGCTGCAGATGGCGCATTAAGAGCAACTGCAATCGGTGGAATGCCAAGAACAAACTTCCTTAAGCAGCACGTCTACACCGACAGGCCCTCAAAGGCAAGGGACGGCACGCTGAAAAGGACCAGCGCTGCATTCCGTGCGAGGAGGAATCAAGCAAGACAAGAGGCAAGGGCCAAGAAAAAGACACGGGCCCAGCAGGCGGAGGCAAGAAGGCGCGGCGACGAAGCGCTAAGGAACTCAAAGAGATCCTGATCTCTTAGAAGCGTTTACGGGCATGACGGGAACTGAACCTCGCTCGGCGTCAAGCTTGGGCTAGGACGGCCAGAGCCGTCCGCTAACTCTAAGCCTTGAACTCTCATGCTCTCCTGCTCTTTTAAGCTCATGTCCTCAAGCCTCTTGGGGTTCGTTAGTAGCGTGGTCTCGCTGGCTTGGCTATTGCTTAGGAAAAGGCTGAGTGGCTTTTGGTATCGCATACTTGAACCTGTATTATTTTTGCTCATATCTTTATAAGCGGTTGCGGTTCAGTTTCGCCGTCAACGCAAGCTTATTATATCTTGGTCGGACATAATCTTATGTATTCGACTGCATTAAGGCATCATTAGGATTCGAACCTAAATTTGCTATGCCCCGTCTGGGTAATTTCGACGGCAGGGTTGCTCCACAACCCCGTCATAAGCAAAGCTGTTTTTCCATTTAAACTACGATGCCAATCATATTGTCATTAAGGGTCTTGTTCTCCACCTTCAGCATTATTCGATTCATTAGTTTCTTTTTTTCCCCAGTTTTTAAGAAGTTCCTTTGAGAGAGCCTCAAATATGACTTTGTCTATAGGACTTTGTAAATTAAAATCATGTCTCCTACCCTCTACTAACATCAGCATCATATTATCCTGAGCTGGTGGCTGAGGAGCTATTTGTTGTATTTTCTGCACTTTTTGTGAAGCTTGCTTTGAAGGTCTGTTGCCTTTCGATTTGTCCTTCGTGGTTGCAGTACGTTCTCGCTCCTGTGTTAAATCTTGTGATAGTGGTAGTCCTGCAAGTTTCCACAAATTTACCACGAAAACAGCTGAAATTACTGCTCTTGCATGTGGGTATGAATGTTTATTAATAAAGTAATTTACCAATTTCTCTCTCGTAGAGCTTTCTGGAGGCGTAACAGCTATAAGATCTGCATATGCATCAGTAGCAACTTTCTGCAACCTAACTCTAAATTCCTCCCCCACAACTCGTAAGCCCTTTAACTTCTCTGTAACCTCGCCTTTATCGTCTATAAGATCAAGCCATCTTAAAGCAGATAACACCTTATCCTCATATCCTTTACCTATACCATATATCCTCAGTGTGGATTTGTCTATGCGTGTTAGTGTAACCTTG